>MHSZ01000028.1:0-118 GCA_001824745.1 Candidatus Terrybacteria bacterium RIFCSPLOWO2_01_FULL_58_14
TAGCTTTTACCGCTTTCGGCCTGGGACGGGCGACGGCTCCTCTGGGAGAAAAAGGGGAACTGCGCGTGCAGGAACTTCCCCTAGAGGCCTCGGTGAGAGCCCCGGAAATCGCAGGGGA
>MHSZ01000028.1:162-292 GCA_001824745.1 Candidatus Terrybacteria bacterium RIFCSPLOWO2_01_FULL_58_14
CTGCGGGAGCGTTCGTGGCTTCAAAAAATGGCACTCGGTACTATTTGCCCGAGTGCTCCGGCGTCAATCGCATCAAAGAAGAAAACAGGATCTGGTTTGCAAATGAGGAAGAAGCGCTTGCTGAGGGATA
>MHSZ01000028.1:328-11047 GCA_001824745.1 Candidatus Terrybacteria bacterium RIFCSPLOWO2_01_FULL_58_14
CGAATAACAGGTAACCCTCGCTGCGAGCGGGGTGCTCGTTTCGGCAGCAGTTCGTTTCACTCACTGGCCGAAACGGCAGGGAATCGGGATATAATACGTCGTACATTATCTGTTTGGCGACGTAATATATTGGGGAAGGGACAAAGCCCCTTCTGTATCGATTAGCTAGGCGGCAAGAGATCGAGAAGCGTTTTCAAGATCCCGGCGAGCATTTGGAGTACTTTTACGATATTCTCTACGACCTTCTCGGGATTCAAGGTATGGAGAATGCCAAGAAGGACGCCCCCAAGGGCCCGGAAAAGCACGCCTAAAAACTCCCCTATCGCTTCTTTGACATTGAGCAATGCGGGAAAAATCTCCTTGAATATCCCCAAAATGGCCTCAAAAGGCCCTCGAAGCTCGGCCGGGGTCTGCGGTGTTAGAGGGCTTTGAGGAGGCCCTTGTTGGGCCAATAAAGTGGAGAAAAAGGGCATAGCAAGCGCAAATCCCCTTATCCGCCAAGGAAATCCATGGGATTCAACGATCCCCCGATTGGGAGCGGGCCGTACCAGCGGGATTCAATAGTGAAGGTGTCGGCGGCGTAGACCGTGAAGTGCAGGTGCGGCCCGGTGGAGAACCCCGTTGAACCCATACGGCCGATCACCTGGCCTGCCAGGACTTTTTGACCCGTGGCCACTTCCTGGAGGGAAAGATGGGCGTAGAGCGTCACCAGGCCATTTTTGTGGTCGATAGCCACCCAGCGGCCGTAGGCGTAGCGGCCGTCGTTGCCCACCCCCGCGACGGTGCCGGATACCGCAGCATAGACAGGATCACCGATTACGCCGGGCGTTGACGCTCCAAAATCTACGCCGTTGTGGAACTCATACTGGTCGTTGATGAAGCCCGTAGACGAAGTGGAGCCGTATCCTTGTGTGATGCGTACGCTGGCAACCGGCCACCCAAGGATTCCTTTGCCCGGTAAGGTGGCGGGATTGATGGCGCGCCGCAGCTGGGCTTCGAGATCGAGGATTTCCCTTTGGACGGCTTGTTGTTGGGCGAGAATGTTTCCGAGGAGCCGTTGGTAATTGCCTTCTTCGCGCCGCGTCTCTGTCAGGAGACCATCGCGCTCGTCTTGTTCCGATGTCACGAGCGCGCGCTGTACTAAGAGTTCATCGCGAAGTTTTGCGGCTTGCGTGCGTTCTTCTTCGCTCTGCTGTTTTGACTCTTCGAGTGCGGCCTTCGCGTCTTTGAGTTTACGGATGTTTGCCGCGAGCGCTTCGTCGAGCAGTTCTGCGGATCGCAAGGAGTCGAAGACTTCGGAGAAAGGGCGCCCGGCAAACACCAGCGCTACGGCACCGGTTTGATCTTCCGAGAGCTGCATCGTGCGGAGGAGTTCTCCGATGCGGTCCTCCCCTTCTGTAATTTCTTCTTCGTGCTGTGCGATTTCCAGCAGAAGTTGCTGGATGTGAAGGTTGGCGTTCTCGATACGGCTCTCGGTGAGACGGATTTCCAGCTCGAAGGACGCGATTTGGCGATCGAGGCGGGCGATTTCGTTGGCAAGTGTTCGCTCGCGGCCCTGCAGGCCCGTGAGTTCGCTTTTCGCCTGTGACGCTTGCTGTGCGAGTTCTTTCACCGCCGCGTCCTTTGCTGCAATTTGCGCGCGGAGATCATCAATGAGGTCGGCGTTGACAGACGCGCCGGAGGTCAAGAGCACTCCAGCGCCGATGCCGCCGATGGTGATGAGGAGAAGTGCGCGGCGCATTCTTTTCCGTCGTCATGTTAGATATCACGTCCTTCACACCACGCGTGCGAGCCGGCCAAAAAGTTTCCGGCACTGGTGAAAAATGAGACCGAAGTGATTTGCGCAGCCGTGTTGCTCCACACGCCGGCCCCGGAATACCGGCGTGGATAGCTCGCTATTGCCGGCGCGCTCGTTGCGTCATAGGTAACTGCTTTTCTCGTGTCTGTAAAATTCGTAATTTGCAAAGTGGAAGAAAAGGGATCGGCAAGAGCGTCAAGGCCGCTTAACTGGATGGAATCATCAGAGGTATCTTGGGCATCTGTTACTGCAGTGCTCTGGATCAGAAAGGCGTTCCAAGAATACGACGCCGCCCCGCTATCGCCATTGAATCGCACATTCTTGATGGCGGTAGAAGAAGAACCCTTTGCCTCTAAGTAGCAGGTCGTATGTTCGGTCGCTTGCGAAAGGGAGATATCGATGGAAGCCGCAGCGACTCCAAGCGTCGTGCCGCCAAGATACGTCATGACTCCTCCGCCCGACGGCCAGCTCGTGATGCAGCCTCCTCCGTCGAAGCAAATACCTCCGGCGCCACGGAAAGTTATTCCACTCGCAGTTCCACTTCCATCGATATAAAATATATTGTTATTCGCTTCATAAATAGCGGCGTTTGCCGAACCGGCGGCATTTTTAAATCGTAGGGTCCCCCCCCCGCCGAGATCGCCGTTTGGAACAAGAAGCTCGCCGCCATTTGTTATGCTCAGTTTTTCTGACCAGCCAGTTCCCGCCTCATCCGTCGCCGTTGCGAAGACAAAGGGAGCGCCGGCCTTCCAGTAGATATAAGAGGCAGGCGCAGGATCAGTGGCGAATATCGCGAATGGAGTACCGGCCCCGGTAGATTTCACTGCGAAACGGGTGATACCGCTCGAAGAGACGGTGAGGGGTTGAGTAGGAGCCGTTGCCCCGGTTCCTATGCCAACTCTGCCGCCCGTGATTGCCAAAGCTGCAACGCCGTTATCGTAGTACTCAATGCTCATTGGCCCTGTGCCCGCATCGGGGTCATTGAATTTTATTCTCGTCACTTGGGGAGAACCCATCGTCGTGGGTTGCAGTAAAATCGCATCGTTCAGCGAGGCAACGTGGAGTTTCGCTCCTGGCGCGGCCGTCAATCCGATGCCGACGTTGCCGGTGTTGTAATAAATATCGTTTACCAATGTAGTCCATTGGGAGCTGCCGCCTGCGGGCCAGCTTGCCTGACACGTTCCCGCAATACAAAGCCGGGTCGCATTCGCATCGCCGGAGACGTCTAACGCGTATGCTCCCGGTGTTGCAGTCAGGATGCCGACCCTGCCGCCGGTAGGATTGAGCAGCACGAAGCCCTTGGTGGCGTCAGAGGTTGAGTCCAGCGTGAGATTTCCGCTGGCCGTGCTATTGCCCTGGAGCGTGAATCCGGCAGCGTTGATATTGCTCGTCCAAGGGGTCTGGGAGCCGCCACCGCCTCCAGGAGGCGGGACATTACCTGCCGGCGCCGGCTGTGCTGGATCGGTCCAGGCGCGCGCCCCAAACGCCAGCATGAGCGCCAATATGAAAACCCCTATGCCCAAACGATTAAGATTCCACAGCATCATACTCTTTATAGCATAATAGTATAGTTCTTGTCCTCTCTTTCTAAGGGGGGTCTGCCCCCCCTTAGATTGGTTATTTAGGTCGTACAATAATATTTTGCGCTTCTTGGATACGCGCAAGTGTCTCTTCTTTTCCGATAATTGCGGCAATATCAAACGGGCCTGGCGATTGTTTTTTTCCCGAGAGCGCGACGCGAACGGGCCAAAGAAGCCTACCGCGATCAGGTTTTTCTCCGGAAACCGACAACGACTCCGCAGCAGCCATAAGATCGCGCTCAAGGCGATTCTGCGTCCACTCCCCTTCCGGGATCGGTTCAAGTATTTCTTTTGCGGAGTCAAGTGCGCGCTCGACGTCTTCATCGGCCATATCTTTCCAGCGGAGGAGCTCGCGATCAAGCCGCGGTTTTTCAAAGAAGTAGCGATACTCCCCCGCCAGCAACTCTTCGACGTTTGCCAGCGGAGCGCGCTCGAGTACGGTTGCGGCGAGTGTTGCGATGGTTTCTTTGCGGACATGCCAGCGATTGCCGGCAAGAACCGCCACAATTTTCTTTTCGAGTTCAGGCGTGAGCGCGTCGTGCGTGAGCCAGCGGCGCGCAGGTGCGCCGAGCCATTGGCGGTTGAACCATTCCAGCTTGTCTTGGTTCCAGATCGCTCCGCCGCTCTGAATGCCGTCGAGGGTAAAGGCGTCGATGAGTTCCTGCAGTGTGAAAAGCTCCTGATCTGTTCCGGGGTTCCATCCGAGCAGCGCAAGGAAGTTCACGATCGTTTCGGGAAAATACCCGGCCTCGCGAAGTTCGCGCACCGAGGTGGCGCCGTGGCGTTTGGAGAGTTTGGAGCGATCCTGCGCCAAAATCATTGAAAAGTGCGCGTACTGCGGAGATGACAGGCCGAGGAGGCGGGCGATGATCATTTGTTTGGGGGTGTTGGCGATGTGATCATCGCCCCGGAGTACGTGCGTGATGCGCATTTCCGCATCATCCACGGCAACGGCGAAGTTGTAGAGGGGAAAGAAGCGCTTGCCGTCCAGTTTCGCCAGCGCGATGTCGCCGAAAAGAACGGTGTCGAACGCGATCTCTCCGCGCACGAGATCCTCGAACGCGAAATGTTCCTCGGGCATTCGCAAGCGAACGATCGCTCGTTTTTCGCGCGCGGCGCGTTGCCGAGCTTCCTTCGGTGCTAAGGATTGACACGCTCCGCTGTAACGCTGGATCTCACCGCTCGTGCGCTGCGTTTCTCGCTGGGCAGCGAGTGTTTCTTCCGAACAGAAACAAAAATACGCGCGGTCGTGTTCCAGAAGCGGTTGCAAATAGCGTTCGTAGATCGGCAGCCGCTCGGATTGCCGGTACGGTCCGAAAGCACCCCCCGTTTCAATCCCCTCGTCCCAAGAAATGCCAAGCCATCGCAACTGTTCTGCGATGTCTCGCTCGAACTCCGGCTTGCTCCGTTCGATGTCCGTGTCCTCGATACGGAGCACAAAAGTGCCTCCGTAGCGCTTCGCAAAGAGAAAATTGAAGAGTGCGGTGCGCGCAGTGCCCAAGTGCAATAACCCCGTTGGCGAGGGGGCAATCCTCACACGGGGGCGCTGTACCAATGCCGAGGGGAATGCGAGGAGTTTCTTGAGTGCGGGAAGAAGTGTCGGCATGCGGGCATTCACGATCGCCGTTGGCCGAGACGGATGGTTGTCGCGGCGATATCCGCTGCAGCATCGGGCTTTGCAAAGGCGCGAAATCGCGTGCGGAACACTTCACGAGCCGCAGCGTCTTTCAGGAGATGCTCAACACTTCCCAGGAGAAGGTGCGGTGCTAAGTTGGCGCCCGACAGTGTCAAGGCCGCGCCAAGATCCGCGAGGATTGCCGCGTTGCGCTCCTGGTGATGCGCTGCTGCACTTTTCAGCGGCAGAAAAATCGTCGGCAAGCCCGTAAGTGCTAACTCGAAGATCGATCCGGCTCCCGCACGGCTCACGACCACCGTCGCAACAGCGTACGCATCTGCGAGCGCTGCTTCGTCCAGGAACGGCACGACGTGGTAGAAGCGCAAGGTATCGGGATAGGGCTCGAGTACCAAAGCGATCTCCCTTGCGAAGCGATCCGCCACACGCGCGCCGGTTTGGTGGATTACTTCGCTCTCCGTGGCAAGTTGCGGTGCTATCTGCACCATGAGCGAATTCAATTCCTCCGCGCCCTGCGAGCCGCCGAGGACGAGCACGACGGGCTTCAAGGCGAGGTGGAAGCGCTGTTGGGCCCTTTGGGGATTTCCTTGCGTGAGCGTTTTTCGTACCGGATTGCCGACAATGTGCGCACGTTTCTCAACTAGCCGCGGCAATGCTGTAGTCGCCGGGAACGAGAGCAATACCTCTTTGGCGAAACGCGCACAGATGCGCGTGGAGAGGCCGGTCACCGCATCGGATTCATGAATGACAATCGGGATGCGGAACAACCATGCGACGGTGACGACGGGCACCATGCCGTATCCCCCTTTCCCGAACACCACATCGGGCATGAACCAGTAGAGTTCCCAAAATGCGATGATAAAGCCCGCGGGTATTTTGAGGAGCTCGAGCAGAAGGCGCGGCGTGGGATATCGAGGAAGCTTGCCGGCGATGATGCCTCGTACGACGACACTCTCACGTTCGAGTGCATCCGCGCCGAATGCGGCAGGGCCGATAAAGCGAAGTTCGGCATTGGGAAGCTGCCTACGGAGCTCCCGCGCGATTGCGATAAGCGGGAACACGTGGCCGCCCGTTCCCCCGCCGGTGAGTACAATACGCATAGGGTGTACTCTTTCTATCTTATGGCACTCGCGTGTATCGCGACATCTTTAGCACCAATCCGGCTGAAAGCATCGTCACGGCCAGAGAAGCCGAGCCGTAGGACACAAACGGAAGCGTGATACCGACGATCGGGAACAGCGCGAGATTCCCCGCGATGTTGAGAAACGCCTGGATCGCGACGCCCGCGACGAGTCCCGCGGTGAACAGCTGCATGAACGCATCGGGAAGGCGGCGCGCAATCGCGAATCCCCGCCAGAGGAATAAGACGAAGAGAGATATCAGGAGTGCGCTTCCCAAAAACCCCGTTTCCTCCGCGAAGATCGCAAAAATGGAATCCCCGATGGGTTCCGGGAGGAAAAAGAGTTTCTCGCGAGAGAATCCGAGCCCGCGACCAAATACCCCGCCAGAACCTATTGCAAGGAGCGCTTGATTGATCTGGTACCCGGCCCCTAAGGGATCTGCTTGGGGGTTGAGGAAGGATAGAATGCGGTTCATGCGATAGGGAGCGAGACGCACGAGGAGCACGAAACTCACTGCCCCTGAAGCGAGGAGCCAGGAGAGGACGCGGAACGGCGCGCCGGCGAGAAAATATACAAGCAACCCGGTTGCTGCGAGAATACCGAAGGTGGATAGGTCGGGTTGGAGTATGATGGGAATTCCCAGCGCCCCGATAATCACAAGGAACGGGAAAAGGCGTTGTTCCTGGTTCGGCGGCGCCGCACGTTTTTTTTCCGAACGGGAGTGCTGCCAGCGCGTTTCTAATCCGCGCGAGGAGAACCATGCGGCGAGGTACAGCGGCAGTGTGATTTTCGCGATTTCTGCGGGTTGGATTGCGACCGGTCCCGCGTGGATCCATCGCGTGGCCCCCCCCGACTCCAATCCGATACCCGGAAGGAAAACTCCGATCAAGAATGCGATCGTGATGATGAGGGAGGGAAGTGCTGCACCACGGATCAGCGAGAGCGGAATGATTTGCACCAAGAGTAGCGCGAGAAGTCCCGCTGCCCCGCCAATGGTGATTTGGCGAACGACGTAGTAGAGGGCGTTGCCGTACTCTTGTTGTGCTAACGGCATTGAGGCGCTTGCGAGAATGAAGAGACCGGAGCACAGGAGCGCTACGCAGATCAGGAGAAACTTGCGATCAACGGAATGAGGAGCGTTTCGCGCGGACATGAGAGTGGGTTAGGCGTGCTTCTCCGCGAGTTTTTTCACCGCCTCGTTGAACGCCGCACCCCGCGCAAACTCGTCTTGGAAGAGATTGAATGAAGCGGCAGCCGGCGAGAAGAGAATCGTGTCGCCGGGGGCGCTCACGCGAAAGGCGGCTTCCACCGCATCTTCCATCCGATTCCATCGCGGCGTTTTGAAACGAGAAGATTCCGGGAGGAGGGCTGCGAGCTTTTCCGACGCCGATCCATCCAAGAGTACGAGGTGTTTGACGCGGCTGGCGATGCATTCTGCAAGCGCCTCGTACGGGAGGTCTTTATCCACGCCGCCGGCAATCAAAATGAGAGGTCCGTTGCATGATGCAAGGGCAGCGATTGCGGCTCCCGGATTCGTTGCGGTCGTGTCATTGACGAAGCGCCGCTGTTCCCACACGGCAATCTCTTGAAGACGTCCGTTAATACCCGGGAACTTGGCGATTGCGGCACGCGCCCGTTTTAGTGAACGTTCGCGAGGATGGCAGTCGCGAGGAAACTGCGGGTGTGCGAGTGCTGTCTCGACTGCGGCAAGGGCGAGCGCTGCGTTCATGCGATTATGGTCGCCTGCGATGCGGAGCGGAGGAACCTTGGCTGTTTCGTGTACACCGATCGTGCGAATCGCGCCGTAGCCGAGATGCGATTCCCACACTCCCCGATCGGCTTCCGGAACAATCAGGACGTCTTCGGCCTTTTGGAAACGGAAGAGGGCGGATTTTGCATTTTGATAGGCCTGCATCGTGCCGTGACGGTTCAAATGATCAGGAAAAAGATTAGTGAGAAGCGCTATTGGAGGGCTTACGGCATGGGGAGTAAGCGTTTCGAGTTGCCATGAGGAGAGTTCGGCAACGAGTACTGCGGAACTTCGCTTTTGCTCGATATAGTGAAGCGTATCGAGGAACGAGGTACCGGGAATACCCGCAAGCGCTACCGGAATCGTAAGTGCGCGCCATGCCTCTGTGACGAGTGAAGCAGTGGTGGTTTTCCCTTTCGTGCCGCTGATACCGATCATAAAGCAGGATGCGGGAAGCGACGGGAGAGGCAGCGAGGAGAGCCCTGCTTTACATGAGGAAGCACAGAGAAGGAGGTGGCATGCGAGTGAGGCATCTGTTTCGACGGAGATGGCCTTACTGCGGGCAAACTGCAGTAGCGGCGAGGTCTCCGGTACTGCGGGGCTGCGGATGATGAGATCGCTGCGCTGGAAATCTTCGTTTCGGTGCTCGCCCAGGACAAGATGTACGGGAAGGCCGCGGAGCGCTTTTACCGAAGGGGCGAGTGCTTCGGCGTCTTTCAGATCGGTGGCGGTCACTCGGGAGCCATGGCGCGCGAAGTACGCGGCAGCTCCGACGCCTCCGCCGTGGATTCCAAGCCCCATCACCGTCACGCGGAGGTCGCGCAAGTCCATCTGCGGAAAAACGTTACTTCCCGGGCACGGCTTTCCGCAACGCGCGCCCTGTTCTGGCGCCGGTGATGCCATCGGGGTTTACGGCAATAGCACCGTTCACCACGACCCACGCGATACCAGAAGGATACGCGAAAGGGGCTGCGATCGTCGCGTTGTTTCGGATACGCGCGGCATCGAAAACCACGATGTCCGCGGCATTCCCGAGTGCCAACGTTCCGCGATCGCGGAGCCCGATTTTTGCCGCAGGTCGCCCGCTTATCTTGGCAACGGCCTCTTCCAGAGAAAGAAGTTTTTCATCGTGGACGAACTTCCCGAGAAACTTCGCCATTGTTCCAAAGGAGCGCGGATGGATCCGGGTGCCGTTTACGGCGTCTTCTTTTCGATAGCCGCCGCCAGCGCTTGCGATAAAGGAGCGAGGGTGGCGGAGCGTTTGCGAAAGAAGGGCAAGGTCGCCGCCGCGGCGCAGGAGAAGGACGCGGCCCTCGTGTTCGATGAAAAGATTGACCGCCGCCTCGGCAGGAGCAACACCCATGATACGCCCGATATCGGTGACGGATTTGCCGATCGCGTTCTTATTCCGTTTCGCCTCCGCGACAATGTAGTGATCCCAGGGGATATTCTGTTGCTGCATTTCTTGTATCGCCCGAGACCGGATCGCAATATCGTGAAGGCGTTTCCGCATTGCGGGAAACCCTCCTTCTTGCACCCAGTGCGGAAAGAGGAGATAGAGCACGGTGAACGACGTGCGCCAGGGGAAAACGTCGAAATGGATATTGCTGGTTCCCTCGCGTGCGGCGGCTTCGATGCGTTCGAGCGCTTCGGAGAAATGGGGTTCCCCTTCCACTGAGGGTTTCAGGTGGGAGATCTGAAGCGAAATTCCTGCACGCTTCGCAATCCCCACGGCTTCGTTGATGGCCTCGACGATATCGGCCCCTTCGTTGCGCAGGTGGACGGCAAGATATCCTTCTCCTCGGCCGACTGCTTGTGCGAGCGCGTCGATCTCCCAGGCGGGCGTGCCGCGAGCGTGTACATAGGAGGGAGCGAAGGAGAGGCCGAATGCGCCTTCGTTGAGCGCGCCTTCCAGCAACGTGACCATGCCGTTGAGTTCGCCTTCGGTCACGTCCCGTGTTGCGTCGCCGATGAACGCGCGACGAAGGGTCGTGTGCCCGACGAGACCCGCGACATTCACTCCCGGGCGAAATCGATCAATGACATCAAGGAGTTCACCGAAGCGTTCCCAGTCCACGTTCACGTCGCGTACCTCGGACCACTTCTGCATGGCCGAGATGAGATTGCCGTGGGTGATGGGTGCGAGCGACGCGCCACAGTTGCCGATCACGGCGGTGGTAATGCCCTGGGAAAGCAAGCTTTCGCTCGCCGGGTTTTTCAGAATAGTGAGATATGCGTCGCTGTGATTGAGGATGTCTACGAAACCCGGCGCTACGATCATCCCTTCCGCGTCGATGGTTTGGTCCGCGCGTTCGCGGAGCCCTTCTCCCAAGGCGCGGATTTTTCCGTTGCGGATCGCGATATCGCCCTTGCGCGCCGCACCCCCGGTGCCGTCAAGAATCGTGCCGTTCCGAATGAGAATATCCATATCGAGCACTAACATCCGAAGCCGAATGCCAAATAAGTTTTTTAGGGCCCGCGGTCTCAGGTGAGGTTGACCAGTTTTGCCGTGATGCGTTGTCCCCAAAACCGCGACGCCCTCTTTCCGAAGTCGCCCGGAATATCGGTTGCAAAGAATCGGCGGCTGCCTCTCGCAAAAGGAACGGGGCGTTTGGCAAGCATGCGCGCGAGCTCCTCTCCTGGGTCTATGAGCCGTATCGCCGGGCCCAGTATAGCACGGATGCGCGTCTTCAGGATCGGAAAATGTGTGCATGCGAGGATGACGGTATCGACGCGGCGGCGCTTGAAGGGTTTGAGGACTTCGTTGAGGAGGGGAAGGATTCCTGCTTTCTTGCTCCACCCCTCTTCGGCGCGCGGTACGAGTACGGACGCCGCCA
>MHSZ01000028.1:11099-19243 GCA_001824745.1 Candidatus Terrybacteria bacterium RIFCSPLOWO2_01_FULL_58_14
GGTAGCCGCGGTTCCCAGAACGCCGATGCGTCCGCGTCGCGTTGCCCGACGCGCCGCGGCAATTCCGGGCGTCACCACTTCGAAGATTTCTCCGCCGTCGAACATTTTCGCGATCTCCTTGCGCATTCTCGGCCGCGTGAGAAAGATCGACGATACGGTGTGGCACGCGAGAATGGGATGCATTGCTCCGCCGCGCTTGAGAAACGCGAGGGCGTGAAGGGCGTATCGCTCAATCGTGGATGGCGATTTCGTCCCGTAGGGTAAACGCGCAGTGTCGCCCAGGTAGAGGAAAGCGGTGCCGGGAATCTGTCGATAGATTGCGCGGGCGACCGTGAGCCCGCCGATGCCGGAATCAAAGATACCCACCATACGAAATCTCGAAGTTCTAATCTCGAATCTCGAAACAATTTCCAAAATACGCTCTGAGCCTTGAACCCCCGGGTTGTTTAGAGATTAGAGTTTCGAGATTAGAGATTCGCTTAGCCGAGGAGCTGGATGATGACGCCCAGCGACGCCGCGACTGCTGAGATAATCCAAAAACGCATCGTCACCTTTTCGGGCGGCCAGCCGATTGCCTCAAAGTGATGGTGGATCGGGGCGACGCGGAAGATTTTCTTCCCATGCCGCAGGCGTTTTGAAAGGAACTGGAGAATGACCGAAGCGGACTCTGCCACGAGTACGAAGCTAATGATGGGAAGTACGGCTACGGCATTGGTGAGAAAAGCGACGACCGTGAGCGTTGTTGTGAGGCCCAGAACGCCGGTTTCGGTCATGTAGAAGCGCGCCGGCGGAACATTGAACCACAGGAAGGCGAGGATTGCACCCACGAGCAGGCCGCAGAAAGCGGCGATATCGTACTGTTGCTGGAAGAAGGCGATTGCCGCATAGGACGCAAAGATGGTAGCAAAAATCCCGCCCGCGAGGCCATCGATACCGTCCACTACCCCGCCGCTGAATGTTGCGAGCATGACGAGGACGAAAAAAGGGAAAAACCAGAAACCCAAGGCATATTCGCCTAGGAACGGAATGGTGACGGAGGCCTGGTCAAGACGGAAGAAGAACCACCAGGCACCCACCAAGGCGATTGCCGTTACCATCGCGAGCCGCCGCGAGAACCGGATACCGCCTCCCGCGTATCCGCCTCGCCCGAATACCTGCAACACGTCGTCTGCAAGGCCAACGAGGGAGGCCGCGATGAGTGTGGCGACGGGGAGCCACGTTTGGTTGCGGCTCAAGAGGTTGAGTTTATCCGCGAGCGGACTCTCGGTGAAGCGCGCAACGAGGAAGCCGATTACGGTGAGGAGCGTTGCCGTGACCCAAATGAGCAGCCCGCCCATGCGCGGTACGCGTACCTCGCGCTCGGCATGAAGTTTCTGGAATTCCACCGGCACGTAGCCGTCAGGGGTTTTCGCGCGCACCTCTTTTCGCCACATCCGATGGCGATACAGAAATCCGGTGAGGAGCGGTGTCCACATCATCGCCGCAGTGAAACCGGCGACGCTCCAGAACAACACTTTGAATGCGTCTAACTGCATGTCTTCCTTAGCGTTCTTGCCATGCGTATGCCTGAAGAATCCAGCGCGCGAGCGCTTCGGTGTCCGCAAACCGATCCGCCGATCCCAGCACCGCCGTGATGACCACGGCGTCTTCTGGTTGCGCTTGGCGGCCTTCCAGTGCCGCCATGGGCGAGAAGGCAAATACGAGCGTTCCCTGTGATTCGAGGGTGTAGCCCGTCTTCCCGCCGAGCGCTCCGGGCAAGCGAGAGAGAAGGATATCCGTATTCTCAAAAAGATGCCGGCGGCCGTCTTTACTCTGCACCTCGACTTGTGCCTGTTGGAGCATGTCGCGCAAAATCGGTTTCCGTATCGCTTCGCGCAAGAGCACTGCGGCGTCTTTGGCTGTCGCGGTGTTTCCCGGCGGCGCGAGGCCGTGGGGATTCGTGAAGTGTGCGGCTGCCATGCCGACCGTTTGCGCTTTCGTGTCGAGTGCTGCAACGAAATCCGAAAGGCCGCCTGCGGCTTGCGCTAAGGCGAAGGCGGCATCGTTGGAGGACGGGAGCAGCAGCGCCAAGATCGCATCGTGGGCGCTGAGTGTTTCTCCGGCAGAGAGGCGCGCGCTATCCCCTTCGATTTGAATAGCCTCGAGAGTAATAGGGACCGGGGCTTCAAGCGGAAGCCGGTCGAGCACGAGGAGGGCGGTCAGGAGTTTTGTGATTGATGCGATCGGAAGCGGCTCATCGGCATTGAGCGCGAAAAGTTCGCGATTTTCGCTTGTGACGGCGTACGCCGCGCGGGATTCGAGGATAATGTCGGGAGTGCCTTCCGTGCGCTGCGGCCACGGCACCCGCGATTCTTCAAAGAGCGCTTCTGGCAGGGTTGCGTGGAGAGGAATCGCGGAGAACGACGCTTCGGCCTCTTGAGGAAGGGATGTTTCCGATGACGGCGCGCCAGAATGCGGCGCGCCGCCTTCGATCATGCCGTACGACCACATCACGATTCCAAGAAGAAGCCCGGCAAGCGTAATAGTACGAAGCGCAGAAAACATAAGACCGTGCAATCTCTAGCCGGTTGGTTTTGGCTGGATGCGAATGCCGAGTTCTTTCAGCTGTGCCTCCTCTACGGGCGCTGGGGCGTCCATCATAAGGTCGCGGCCGTCGCCGGTTTTGGGAAATGCGATGACTTCACGAAGGTTGGGTTGTCCTAAAAGGATCATGAGAAGGCGGTCGAGCCCCGGAGCGATTCCTCCGTGGGGCGGGACGCCGTAGCGGAATGCGGTGAGGAAATGCGCGAATTGGTCCTCCTGTTCCGGCGTGAAACCGATAAGGTGAAAGATTTTTTTCTGGAGTTCGGAATCGTGTATACGGATACTGCCTCCGCCCACCTCGTAGCCGTTGAGAACCACGTCATGCTGAAGCGAGCGCACCGCTGAGGGATTTTCCTCAAGTTTTACGACGTCTTCCGGCCTGGGAGCGGTAAACATATGGTGGCTTGGCGCATAGCGTTTTCCCGGCGGCAGTCCCGCGACAGAAACGCTGTCCGGCGCGTCCTCCGGTTCCGCCTCGAAAAGCGGAAAGTTGAGAATCCAGGCGAAGGCGAGTTCGTTGGGGTCCTCGGGGTGTTCACGAAGATCGGGGCGATCGCTCCCATAACGTTTCATCACGTCCTCGTGATCAAGGCGCGGCCAAGGAGAGTGGAGGATGTGTTTGTCGGGAAATTGCTCGCGGATGAGCGCCGTGAAGAGTTCTTCGGTGAGGCGGAGGATATCTTCTTGCTCCACGAATGCCATTTCGATGTCGAGTTGAGTGAATTCTGGCTGCCGGTCTCCGCGAGTATCTTCATCGCGGAAACACCGCGCGATTTGAAAGTAGCGCTCGACGCCCGCAACCATGAGCAGCTGTTTATATTGCTGCGGCGATTGGGGCAGCGCATAAAAGGAGCCGGGTTGGAGGCGGGAGGGTACAACGTAATCGCGCGCTCCCTCCGGCGTGGATTTACTAAGGATCGGCGTCTCGATTTCCCAAAATCCCCGTTCCGTAAGGAAGCGGCGGATGAAGGCCACCGTTTCGTGGCGCATGCGTAAGCGCTCGCGCACCGACGGCCTTCGCAGATCCAGGTAGCGATAGCGCAGCCGGAGTTCTTCGTCGACGTTTCGCATCGCATTTTCATCGCTGATATCGAACGGAGGTGTTTCGGCGCGGCTCAAGACGGTGAGGTGTGCTCCGAGAAGTTCGACGCCCCCGGTTTCAATATGCGGATTCACGAGCGATTCGGGACGCGCTCGCACTTCGCCTTCAACGGCAATGATCCACTCGCCTCTCAGTTCCTCCGGATCGGCGCCTTCGGTCTGGCCGGCGCGAAATACGATCTGGAGAATCCCCGAGCGGTCTCGCAGGTCAATGAATACGAGTTTTCCGTGATCGCGCCGGCTGTGTACGAAGCCGGCGACGGTCACACGCTCTCCTACTCGCTGTGGAGTTTCTGTTGCCCAGATGCGTTGCATAGAGATCCTGTTCTCGTTTCTCGGTGACGGATCAAGACAAAAATAGCACTGCAGCCGCGCTTTGACAACTGGAAGAATCTAGAATCTGGAATGCGAACGCGGAAAACGACCGCACTCATTCCAAATTCTCATTTCTCGGAGAGGTGTTAAACCGTTTGGCAATCAGCGATGCGGCGGCGGATTTCCTCCGCTGCTTCCGCGATGCGTTCGGGTGAGGGTTGGGGTTCCCGAGGGAAAGAAAAAGGCGTACCGATACGCACGGCGACGCGAGGTCTTTTCAGGAGGGCGCGGAGCCCGATGCCGCCGTGCGTGCCGATGATCGCAAGCGGTACGAGCGGTGTTCCGGTGACGAGTGCCAAAAATGGCGCGCCCCGCCGTACGGTACGGATTACGGGGTCACGAGTCCGTCGGGCCTCGGGGAATATGAAGACGGATTGATTATTCGCGAGTGCGGTCAGTGCGCGCCGGAGCGATTTTGGGAGAGGAAGCTTTTTTCCTGTTTGGACCGGGATACAACCGAACGCCCAAAGTCCCAAGTTGAGACCGGGGACAAAAAAGAGGCCGCGCCAAGCAAGGGGTAGGATCGGGAACAACCCCGCTTGTTTTCGCAGCAAACAGAAGATCAGAAAGGGATCGAAGTAGCTATGGTGGTTCGCGACGAGGATCACAGGACCGTTTATCTCTTCGAGACGCACGCTCCCCTCTTTACGCAAGCGGAAGAGAAGGTGGAGGGCTATGAGAGGTAGGAGGCATATTCGCTGCCATCGAGAACGCATAATAGTACGGTTTGTTTATTGTATACGGTCGCGTGATGCGAGGCCGACAAGCCGTTCGATAAGAGCGGGGTAAGATAGGCCGGCGGCAAGTGCTTCTTTCGGCAGGATGGACTCCGGCGTGAGGCCTGGGAGCGTATTGAGTTCGAGCACAATAGGTTTCCCCGCCACGATGATCATGTCGGTGCGTGAGTAGTGGCGACAGCCGAGTGCGAAGTGCGCCGTCAGCGCGGTTTCCGCGACGCGCTGCGCGATATCCGGCGCCAAGGGAGCGGGTACGAGTTCTTGCGTCTCTCCTGAGTACTTGGCGTGAAAATCGAACAACGCGTGGTCGCGCGTAGGGATGATTTGAGCGACAGGGAGGGCCATGAGTTTCCCCGAGAGTTCCTCGAGAACCCCGCAGGACACCTCGATGCCATCAAGATACTCTTCCACAAGCGCGCGGCTATCGTATCGGAAGGCCTCGTGAAGTGCCGGAATGAGTTGGTGTGCGGTTCGCACGAGCGTCACGCCGACCGAAGATCCTCGCGATGCCGGCTTCACGACAATCGGGAAGGGACGCGTACGGGCAATGTCCTCCACAAGCCGTTCCATCGCATTGCGATCCCCCGGGCGCATATGAGTGCTCCCTTGCGGAATAGAGAGGCCATGTTCTCGGAGGAGTATCCGGCTCATCGGTTTGTCCATCGCGAGGGCAGAAGCGGTTGGCCGCGACCCATTATACGGGAGGCCGAGCCACTCCATGAGGGCCTGCGCGCGTCCGTCTTCTCCCCATTCGCCATGAAACGCGAGGAGGGCTACATCCACGCCTTCCAGCGCTTGCGAGAAAGTTGCAGGGGAGCCGTCAGCCGACCATTGATGCTCACGACTCACCGTGACGGCGCGGATATTGGGGAAACCGCGTTTCGACAATGCAGTGAGTATGGCACCTCCGCTCATGAGGGAAATCTCATGTTCGGCCGAACGCCCTCCCATGAGGACGGCAATAGTCATATTGTTCTGTCAGATGTCATTTGGCGAAGAGGAATCTTTTCAGGCGACTTCTTTCTCGGCGTTCCGGAAAGAATAAGTTTCATAGCCACGAGGGTTCCCGTGAGGAGGACAAAAATCAATGCGAGCGCCATGATTTTCCACGGGCGCGGTAAGAGAAATGCCAAAATGCCCAACAAGGCGCTCGTGCCTCCGTGGAGAAGGACAATCTCGCGCGGCTTCCACCCGAGAGTCCGGAGTTGGTGATGGAGGTGACGCGTATCGCCTTGGGCGATCGGCGTGCCGCGCAACATACGAACGAAGATGACTGCTGCCGCATCTGCTCCGGGCAGGAGAAGCACCATCGCGACTGTCGCAAGTTTGGTTCCTGCAAGAACCGCCAGTGCCGCAATGAGGAAACCGAGCCCGAAGCTCCCCGCGGAGCCGAGGAAAATACGCGCGCGGGGGAGATTCCACGGAAGGAACCCGACACTTGCGCCAAATCCCGCCGCGGCAATGATTGCAAGCGCCGGCTGACGCACATCGGCGGTGAGCGAAAGGACGGCGAGTGCTGCAAGTGCTACGGCACTCACGGTTGTTGCGACACCGTCGGAACCGTCGAGCCAGTTCATCGCATTCACGCATGCGGCAATCCACGTAATGAGAAGGAGAGAACCGAGAACCGGAACCGCACAATCCGGAGTTCCGCAAAATGAAAAAGGAACGGCGAACATCCAAGTATCGAGCCGCCAAGCGCTTTCGGTGAAAACACTGATGTACCAAAGGCGTACTCCTCCGAGAAGGAGGATGAGTGCCGCGATACCCTGAACAGAGAGAAGCGTTTGCCACGAGAGTTCGCGTTGGTCGTCTCTCATGCCAATAAAGAGGAAGAGGCCGAGTCCAATAAGTAGCGCGAGAATCTCCGGGGTGAGCGTGAGCGTCGGATGCAACCCGACCACAAGGAGCACTGCGCCGAGTATTGAAAGGCCGCCCCAAAGCGGTGTGGGCCCGGAGTGTTCGTGACGACCTCCCGGCGGACGGATGATGCCGTAGGATCGCGCAAGAGAGCGGACGAACGGAGTTGCCGTAACGGCAACTCCGAATGCGACGAGGGCCGATCCCAGTACCTCTTCCATGGGCCAGTGTTTCTCAAGATCGATTTGCGATGAAAAGCGCTACGAGAGCTATTGCGAGAAAAAGTTGTGCGAGGAATCCGGTCGCAAGAGCGAGGATGGAAAGTGTCTTGTCGCGACGGCGAAGCAGAAGAGCAAGGAAAATATTGAGCGTCAAAATCGCAAGACCAGAAAAAGGGATGGTCATAAGCGTAGTACGGCCGCCGAGGAGATCGATGCCGCCACCGATCCGATAATGAAGTACGAGCGGCACGGTTCCCGCGGGAAACTGAAACGCGCCCCACCACAAAAAAAGATGTACTACGCCTGCGATGACGAGGAGTAGAGAAAACGTTCGATTACGATCAAATCCCGGCATACCCCGTTAGAGATCTACCAGAGATCTCTTTTGTACGATAAGGCCAAATCGCATGGACATACCACTCTGAGGATCTCTAACGGGGCATAAAGAAATAGGGCGCTTTCACTCTTGGCGTTCGCTTTTTTCCTGTTCGGTGAGCATGCCGAGAAGCGCCCCGGACGCCCATGCCTGCGGCATACAGGGGCGATAGCTCCCGCCGGGAACTCGGAGCGTGAGCGATAGTCGATGTGTTTGCGGCTCCACCGCGTACAGTTCGGTGATTTTCCCCTGGAGGTCATAGAATGCTCGAAGGAGCGCTTGTCGGATGCGTGTCGCACCCTTTGTATCGCCGATCGCTTGCAAGCCCTTCCAGAAAAACCAGTTATCGTGCGGCCACACCGAACCACGGTGATACGCTTGCCAATTGAAGCGTGAGTCGCGCGTCGAGAGCGTCCGGATGCCGTAAGGGGTCCAAAAATCCTCAGTAAAGAGCCGTGCCGCCACGCGCTGCGCGGCAGCGTGATCGAGAATACCCGAAAATAGCAGATGGCCGGGATTTGAAGTGGGCCATGCGGCGAGGCGGCCGTGTCCGTCGAGTGCAAAAGAGAAGTAATCGCCGCACCGGAAGCGCTTAAGGAAAGAGGTCTGGAGATGTCGGGCGCGATCTTCTGCCTTTTTTGCGTTTCGTTCGTCGTTTTGCGCGCGCGAGAGATTTGCAAAGGCGCGGAGAGCGGCATAAGCGTATCCCTGTACTTCAACCGGCGCAATGGGCGGCGGAAGCGCTCCCAGATCCGTGGAATCCTTCCATGCTTGGTGAGTGAGCGCGAAGGGGTTGTGCGAGGAGTAATCGAGGAAGCCATCATGATTATGATCGGCATATTCCATGATCCAGCGATATGCCGAAATGGCCCGAGGCCAGAGTTGATCTCG
>MHSZ01000028.1:19265-21904 GCA_001824745.1 Candidatus Terrybacteria bacterium RIFCSPLOWO2_01_FULL_58_14
GCTTCCGTAGTACGGACTCCCCCATCGCAACACCACGCGCCACTTTTTTGCTCGAGCGGAGAACTGGAGCGGTTCGTAGTATTCATGGAGGATTTTCCCTGGTTCTTCTTCTGTTCGAATGTTTACCCGACGCCCTTGAAGCGCTGCAAGGCGCAAAAGCGCGGCGCGAGCAAACGAAGGGTCGTCATTGAGAACCTGCCAACCGGAAATTAAACTATCGCGGCCGAATAGGCCCGGGTAGTGCGGGATGCCGGCGCGAAGATATCCCGCAGGCGAGCGGAGCCGTCGAAGATCGCCTCGGAGCCGTGCGATCACCGGCGTGAGTTCACGGGACTCCATGCGTAAAACTAGCGCTGAAGCGCCGGCACCCGACGCACCAGGAACTTGATCACCTCTACCGGCACGATGGCGAAGAGCGATAAACCAGCGACGAGGAACCACTCGGATGCCTCAAGGGGAACCGTGCGAAGGAATGTTTGGAGCTGAGGAAGAAGGATGCCGGCCATAACGCCGGAGATGCCGATCACGACTGCGCCATTGAGCCAAGGATTCTCGAAGGGATTGGTGCGCCAGAAGGGTTCGCGTAAGTTTCGGAGCGCAAAAATCTGTACGAAAGAATCAAGGCCCACCGCGGCAAAAACGATGGTGCGAGCAGTTGCGACATCCGTACCCGAGTGAAGGAGCCAGGCATAGACGCCAAGGAGGAGAAGATCGGTGAGCAGACCAACGCCGAAGATGAGGAGGAGCGCTTCCCGGTTGAGGATCGGTTCTGCGGGAGATCGCGGCGCTCTCGTCATAATACCGTGCTCTCCCGGCTCAAAGGCGAGCGAGAATGTCGGTGGTCCGTCTTCCACGAGATTGACAAAGAGAATCTGGGTTGCGACGAGGGCCAGGGGAAGTCCAAGGAGTAAACTGCCGAGAATGAGGATGATTTCAGAAAAGGTATCGATCAAGAGGAATACGACGACCTTGCGAATATTGTCGAAAATCACGCGTCCTTCACGAACGGCGGCGATGATCGTGGAGAGGTCATCATCAAGGAGCACGAGTTCTGCTGATTCTTTCGCCACGTCGGTGCCGGAACCCAACGATACGCCCACCGCCGCGGATTTCAGGGCAGGAGCGTCATTGATACCATCGCCGGTCATGGCAACGACTTCGCCGCGGCGCTTCAGCGCCTCGACAATGCGGAGTTTTTGCTGTGGGGCAGTGCGCGCGAAGATAACGTTCCCGCGCAATTGTTCCCCGAGCGCCTCGTCGGAAAGAGTCGCGAGCTCCTCTCCGCCGATGATGTGGTCGGCGGAAATGCCAATGCTCTTGGCGACGGTGCGCGCGGTGAGGACATGGTCGCCGGTGATGAGGACTACCTTGATACCTGCTGCGTGCGCTGCGGCGATATCGTGTGCAACGCCTTCGCGTATCGGATCGTGAAGCGCGATAAAGCCGAGGAACGTAAGTTCTGCGAGGAGATCTTTCGCGGAGGGAAGCTCTACGGTGCCGGGTGCCACCGTTCGTTCCGCAACGGCAATGATACGAAGCCCCTTCTCGGAAAGCTCATTGTGTTTTCGCGTAAGTGCTCCCCGCTCGGCGGGCGTGAGCGGTATACTGTGTCCTTCGCGGCGTATGCGCACCGCGTGCGGTAAAAGTTTTTCTGCCGCCCCTTTCACCGCGATAATCATGGTGCCCCTTTCGCGGAGCTCTGTCAGCGCTGCGATAAACTGATTCTCGGAGCTAAAGGGCAAGCGAGCGCGTACCGTCGTGCGGCGCGCATCGATTTCGTCATGGAGGCCGGCCTCGATCGCCGCTTGGAGAATGGCAACATCTGTGGGCTCGCCGACAACTTCGCCGGTAGTATGGCCGTCGCTCTCCGGCGATTCCTCGAGCCACGCCTCATTGGCAAGGGCCGCGATATGGAGCAGGTGCTCGCGGTCTGCTTCGTTGGCGGAGGCGGGTAACACATCGGCCACGCGCATGCGGCCTTCGGTAATCGTTCCGGTTTTGTCCACGCAAATAACCGTGACCGATCCAAGAGTTTCTGCAGCGCGTAAGCGTCTCACGAGTGCGTGTTTCTGCACCAAGCGGCTCATACCGATCGCAAGAATCATCGTGACGGCGACCACCAATCCCTCTGGGACGGCCGCAACCGCGACGGCCACGGCCGTGGTGAAAATCTCAAGAAGAGGAAGACCCGTGGTGAGACCGAGGAGAAATACTGCGACGGCGAGGGAAAGCACCACTGTCGTAATGGTGCGGGCAAGTATCCGTAATCGTTCCTCCAGCGGCGTTTCTTCGTCGGGAATCTCGCGGATTGCGCGGGCGATTTCCCCCACCTCGGTGTTCATGCCGGTGCTTACGACTACCGCCGTTCCTTCTCCACGTGTGACTGCGGTGCCGGAAAATACCATATTCCGCCGGTCGGCGAGGACGCTTCCGATCGGCATGAGGTCCGTGGTCTTTTTCACTGCAGTTGACTCTCCGGTAAGCGCGGCCTCATTTGTTTCGAGGGTTTCCGCGTCGAGCAAGCGAGCATCCGCAGGCACGCGTTCCCCTGCCGCAAGAAGAAGGATGTCTCCCGGAACAACGAGTTCGGCGGGAATGCGCCGTGGCGCACTGTCGCGCACCACGGTCGCGTCGTGACG
>MHSZ01000028.1:21934-22370 GCA_001824745.1 Candidatus Terrybacteria bacterium RIFCSPLOWO2_01_FULL_58_14
CTCCGCCCGCCATTCCTGAAAGAAGCCAAAGATGAGATTTACCGCGACTGCCGCAAAAATAAAAAGCGCGTCCAGAAGGTCGTGGAGCGCCCACGAGATCACTGCGGCGACGCTCAAAATGATCGTAAAAGGGCTTTGGAGCTGCCGGAGGAAGATTCGGAACCCGGTCGCCCTCGGGGGCTCGGGGAGCGTATTGGAGCCGAATCGTTTTATCCGATGCTCTACTTCACGTTCGGAAAGCCCGCCTTGGGTGACGTCCAGTGTTCCAAGAACGTGTTCGATTGATTGCGCGTGCCAAGAGAGCGTCTCGCGGAGGAGACGCTCCTTGTGCGGTACCGTTGTTTCCGCCATCGCTTCCATATTATCACGGATCTCTTGCGTATTCGATTCTGCAATCGCACGGTGGCCTTCATATGCGGTTTGTACCGGCGTGTGT
>MHSZ01000029.1:0-145 GCA_001824745.1 Candidatus Terrybacteria bacterium RIFCSPLOWO2_01_FULL_58_14
TGACGGAGCCGCATTATTTCCATGGCGACCAAAAAGAAGAAGTCACCAGAGAAAGAGAGGATGCTCCTTTTGGACGTCTCTTCGTTGGTCTACCGCGCGTACCACGCGCTGCCGGAATTCACGACAGCACAGGGAGAACCGGCGG
>MHSZ01000029.1:187-2949 GCA_001824745.1 Candidatus Terrybacteria bacterium RIFCSPLOWO2_01_FULL_58_14
GAGATCGGAAGCCCACGCACGTTATCGCGGCGGTTGATCTTCCGGGCAAGACCTTCCGCCACAAACAGTACGCTGCCTATAAAGCCACGCGTCCGGCAACACCGCCCGAGCTCATCGCGCAACTTCAGCGAAGCCGAGAGCTTCTCGAAACGCTTGGCGTACCGGTGCTCGGCGCCCAAGGATTTGAAGCGGATGACGTGATTGCGGCGGTTGTCGGGAAGACGCGCGCGGCACGGCCCGAAACCCAAATCGAGATCGTTTCCAGCGACGCCGACGTGCTGCAGCTTGTGGATGATCATACGGTTGTCCTCGCCCCAAGACGCAGTATTGGGGATCTCGCGGTGCTCACCCCCAAAGGCGTTGAGGAGAAACTCGGCGTGGGGCCGGAGCTCGTGACCGCATACAAGGCGCTTCGCGGCGATCCTTCCGATAATATTCCTGGGGTGCCGGGAGTAGGAGAGAAGACCGCAGTAGCGTTCTTGCGTTCCTTCGGTTCGCTTGAGGAGCTTCTCGAGCGTGCCGCGAGAAACGACGCACACGCGTCCAAAGAACTTCGAAGATTTGCGAAGACGTTGAGTGATCGCGCGGGGCGCATTCTTCAAGATCGGGAGCTCGTGACACTGAGGCGCGACGCACCGGTAGCGCTCGATTTCGATGCGGCTCGCATGGGCGACACCGCACGGCCTGCATTTGTCGCGGCGCTGAAACGCTTGGGATTCGAATCGCTTATTCGGCGGGCGGGAGCAAGGCGCGCGGGAAAGAAAACCGCCTCCGACCACCGCGACCTTGAGCGTTTCATTGCCGAGCAAGAAGCTCAGGTACGACGCGAGATTGATGCGGCGGAGAAGGGCGGGATTTTCTCTCAGGAAATTGCGGAACTCGAGCGCATGCTCGTCCCCGTGATTTCGGCGATGGAGCGGCACGGCATGCTCGTCGATCGCCCAGAACTTACCCGTCTTGCCGACCGCTTCCAAGCGCAACGATCCGGTATTGAGAAAGAAATCTTTACGCTTTCCGGACGCACATTTAATCTCGCCTCGCCAAAACAGCTCGGCGATGTCCTCTTTGTGCATCTCGGTATTGCGGCGAAGCGCAAGACCGGCGGGGGAAAGCCCTCCACGGCGGCAGCGGTCCTGGAATCGCTCGTGCCCACCCACCCCGTCGTTGCGAAGATCCTGCGGTGGCGCGAGCTTCAAAAGCTCCTCTCCACGTACGTGGAGACGCTGCCGGCACTTGTCGATCCGCGCGACGGACGGATTCATGCGAAGTTTTGGCAACTCGGAACCGCTACCGGACGGATCGCTTCCTCCGACCCGAATCTTCAGAATATTCCGGTGCGCGGAGAGGACGGACGGGCAGTGCGGAACGTTTTCATCGCGCCAGAAGGATCGGTGCTGCTTGCCGCGGATTATTCGCAGATTGAGTTGCGCGTTGCGGCCGTTCTCTCCAGCGACTCGGAGATGCTCTCCGTATTCCGGCGCGGCGAGGACATCCATGCCGCGACGGCATCAAGGGTCTTTCAGGACTCCTCTATTTCGGCGACAGAGCAGCGGCGCATCGCCAAGGTGCTCAATTTCGGTATCCTCTACGGCATGGGGCCGCGTCGGGTCAGCCAAGAGACAGGCGTATCTTTCGAGGAGGCGCAGGCCTTTCTCGACGAGTACCTCGCAACGTATCCGCAACTCTCTTTGTGGCTCACGCGCACGCGCGAGGAGACGCGGCGAATAGGATATACCGTCACCGCATTCGGCCGCAAAAGAGTGTTGCCCGAAATCCACTCCGAAAACCCCATGCTCCGGAGTCAGGCAGAGCGAGCTGCGGTGAACGCGCCGATCCAGGGGACTGAAGCCGACCTAGTGAAACGCGGAATGGCGGCCCTCAAGGAAGCCGTCCCTGAGGCCACGATGGTGGTGACCGTACATGATGATATTGTCTTCGAGGTGAGAGAAAGCGACCTCGCCACGCTCGCCCCAAGAGTGCGTAAGGTGCTGGAAGACGTCTGGCCGCAAAGCCCGATTCCGTTTCCCGTGAAGATTGCTACGGGATCGCGATGGGGCGAACTTACTTTATGGGGGTGATTGACGCACTACGTATTACTGCGTAGGATGGAAGATGCACAGTGCGTATGGCAGAAACGCCGACTCCTCAACCGAACGCGACTGTTTCCCCGACAACCGGCGGGGCTTCGGGTACGATCCTTGTCGTGGAGGATGATCAGTTCCTTCGCGATCTCATCGTGCAAAAACTCAAGCGCGAGGGTTTCACCGTCGCGGAGGCCATCACGGGCGCTGATGCGTTGCGCATGGCGAAAGAGGCGCCTCCTGCGATTATTCTCCTCGACCTCATCCTTCCGGGAATGGACGGTTTCGAGGTGCTCCGACAGATGAAAGAGGATAAGGCCATCGCAGCGGTTCCTGTGATTATTTTGTCGAACTTGGGGCAGCAGGAAGACGTGGATCGCGGCCTACGCTTGGGCGCCTCGGATTTCATGATTAAGGCGCACTTCACTCCCGGCGAGATCGTCGCGAAGGTCAAGCAGGTGATGCAGGGTTAGTTCCCCGCATGCGCGCACTCCGCCGCCCGTTTGCGTTTTTCATCGCAGCGCTTCTGGTCCTTGCCGGAGCGCTCTTTTTGCTCCCAGCCCGAAACTTCACGGTGGAGTACGGATCACTCCTCTCGGGTCTCATCACAAAAGACCCCCCAGCCGAGAGGCCTGTGCTGCAAAATCGCTTCACCGGACTCCCCTGTGAAGGGGAAGCGTT
>MHSZ01000029.1:2958-3036 GCA_001824745.1 Candidatus Terrybacteria bacterium RIFCSPLOWO2_01_FULL_58_14
GCCGGTGATCACGGACGGCATCAATCGGTTCCTCGCGGTATACGTCTGCCCGAGCGGAGGCCCGGACGCGGAGATCGG
>MHSZ01000029.1:3055-13204 GCA_001824745.1 Candidatus Terrybacteria bacterium RIFCSPLOWO2_01_FULL_58_14
GACGATTATTTGCCGCTCGCCGCCGCGTTCGATGCGATCTATGCGCATTGGGGCGGTTCCCATTTCGCGCTTGACGCCCTCCGGGGCGGCACGCTCGACGAGATCGACGCGCTTCGGAATCCCTACGGCGCATATTTCCGTAAGCGCGGTATTACAGCTCCGCACAACGGTTTCACCACACTCACACGCCTGCGTAATACAGCGGTGAAGCTCGGCTATCGCATGACACTTCTGGAGGGTTTCTCCTCTTCTGCGCATGGCGCGGCAGGGGAGGGCGCGCCGGCATTTTCCGTCGCCATCGGCTACCCGGGGCCGTATCGCGTTGAGTGGCGTTATGACGACGCACAAAAACGGTATCTTCGGTGGCGCGGGGGATCTCCCGAGCAAGACAAGGTCGGCGATATTCAGGTTACCGCCGGAACTCTTGTGGCGATGCGGACGACAAGCCGTCAGATCGAAGGCCAGTATAACGATGTCCGCGTGACGGGTTCGGGTGAGGCGACGGTCTACCGTTCGGGGGCCATGATATCGGGGCGATGGGAGAAAGCGGCAACGCCGCTTTCCGCCCCGCTCCGTTTTCTCGACGAGAGGGGCGAACCGATTTCGTTCAGTGAAGGGCCGGTGTGGATCGAGATCGTGCAGCAGGACACCATCGTGGAAACACTAAACGCTAATCTCTAAATCCCAACAAATCTCCAACACAACCCCCGAATATCTTTTTTGAAATTTGGATTTAGGGTTTGTTTAGGGTTTCGGGTTTAAGATTGAGAATTTCGGCACATGTTCTATCTTCTTTACGGATCTGACACGTACCGCCGCGAGGAGCGCCTTGCAGCGCTCCGCGCCGCGTACCGAAAAAAGAACCCCCGCGCGCTGGGAGAGACAGTGCTTGATGGGAGCGTGGAGCTTGCGGCGGTGCGCGCGGCACTGGCCTCCGGCGAGGGCCTTTTTGAGCAGAAGCGCTTTATTGTGGTGCGCGATGCCTTTGCGGCGCACGGTACGGACCTGCTCGCATTCTGCAAGGAGGCGAAGAGTATGGGGCGTTCCGACCTCAATATCGTATTTGTCGAGGGCGACATCGAAACCAAAGGGGGCCTCCGAGAGCTTTCCGCGTACTGCCGCAGCGACGTATTCCGCGACCTCTCGCACGCACAGCTTCAACGATGGATAGGTTCGTACGTCGCGCAGCACGGCCCCGAGAATGGGCCGAAACGCGTTGCCCCGCAGGCGACGGCGATGCTTTCAGCCCTCGGTCCGGATCTGTGGAGGGTGTCCAACGAACTCGAGAAACTCATCGCGTATACTGCAGGCAGGGCCGTCATCCTCGAGGAAGATGTCCGGCGGCTCGTGAATTTCGTCGAAGGAGGAGTGGTGTATGAGGTCGCCGATAACGTCGGGGCGCGCGACCCGATTGCAGCCCTCGTTTCGGTAGCGCGGCTCACCGCCAACGGGCGGGGAGCGGAGGGGATTGCCTCTTACGTCGTTTCCGAGACACGGAATCTCGTGTACGCGCATGCAGCGAACGATGCGCCGCTCGCACAGCGCGATGCCGCAGCCGCGGGTGCCAAGCCCTTTGTGTGGCGTAAGCGCTTGGCGCAAGCGCGACGCTTCAGCGGGGAGGAAGTGCGAACGCTTTTGGCATTGGCGCTCAAGCTCGATGTCGCATGGAAATCCGGTGCCGATGCGCGGCTAGCTCTCGAGCGGTTTATCCTCACTGTCCCGGTTTCACGGGGGAAGGCGCGCAGAGAATATTGACATTTTAAACAATAAATACTAAAACCATATCAGCACATTCCAACACCTAAAGGAGGATGCGGCCCTTGAATACCCCCGATCCAATGATAGGGAAGTCCATGGGGACGCTCGAGTCGTCCGAGTCCCTCCAGGATTTTCTCTCCGTCGCGAACGCCATGGGACTTGCCTGTAGCACATGTGGATGGCAGGGTCCGACGCGAGACACCGTCATCGTCGCCATCACGCGCAACGAGCAAGGTGAGATGCAGAACTGCACCAGTGGGTGTCCGAGCTGCGGGAGCACCAACGTTGGCGCAGCGGATCCGCTGCGGCCGATGCGGCCGTTCCAATACGAGTAATAAACGCCGACGCCTCTCATAAGAGAGGCGCCATTCTTTGACGAATACGTATACGTGCGGTTCACCGCGACGCTTTCGTACGATGAATGGCGCGCATGAGGCGCGCCTTTTTTCGGGCTGCGGTGTTTTTCTTGATGACGCCGCGCGTTGCCGCCTTGTCGATGGCCTTGTAGGCGAGCGAGATGGCCGCCGCCCTGGCATCCTGCGTGGCCTTCAATGCCCCCTTGCTCGTATCCTTCACCGCGCGCTTGCGTTCGAGATTCCTCTTGTGGCGGCGGAGGTTCTGACGGAGGGCCTTTTTCGCGGATTTAGTGATCGGCATGGAGGAAGGATTACCGGTTTAGGGTAGAGGGAATTGCAGTGGATGGCAAGAGGTGCTGCGCGAGGTTCTGGCTCGTGAGCGACGAGAGGGGAACGGCGTCTTTAAGGAGGAAGTTTCCGGATCGGCTGCGCGTGAGCGCGGAGAGATAGCCGCCGCAGCCGAGTTTTTTTCCGATATCACGCGCGAGGGCCCGGATATACGTTCCCGCCGCACAGGCCACGCGAATCTTGAGCGCCGGATACCGATACTCGAGCAACTCGATTTCTTTGATCGTCACCCCCCGGGGCTTTAGGGTAAGCGGCTTTCCGCGCCGCGCCGCCTCATACGCTTTCGTGCCCCCGATCTTTACTGCTGAATATGCGGGTGGGACTTGTGCTGTTTCGCCGACGAAGCTTTGCAAGGTCCTCCGTACCGCATTGGTCATTGGGATTTGGGCATTGGACATCGCCGTAATTTTTCCTTCGGCATCATCCGTGGAGGAAGTGGCGCCGAGGCGAATTGCGGCCACATACTCTTTTTCTCCGGCCATGAACTCGCGCTGCTGTTTCGTGGCATCACCGACGAGGATGAGAAGAAGTCCTTGGGCACGGGGATCGAGGGTTCCCGCATGGCCGACGCGGGCCCCTTTGGCCAGCGCGCGGATACGGCGCACGACATCGTGGGACGTGGGGCCCGGGGGCTTGTTGACGAGAACAACGCCATTCATGGCGACCGTGGCGGCGTTTTGAATTTTTCTATCGCATCGCGGATTTTTGCCGCCCGCTCAAAATCCAGACGTTTTACCGCTTCTTGCATCTCTCGCCGTAACTCTCCAAGAAGCCGAGGATTTGTTGTTGCGCCAGCGGATACCGCTTCTTCCGGGTGCGGGCCGATGAGCGTTGACCGCTCGACGGACTTGATGATCGAGCGGGGCGTGACCCCGTGTGCGCGATTCCACTGTTTTTGGATATCTCTGCGCCGATTCGTCTCTTGTATAGCGGCACGCATGGATCGTGTCACGACGTCTGCAAAAAGGATGACGTGGCCATCCGCGTGGCGTGCGGCCCGGCCCATGACCTGGATCAACGTTGTTTCGTTTCGGAGGAAACCCTCTTGGTCGGCGTCCAGGATCGCAACGAGCGATACTTCGGGAAGGTCGAGGCCTTCTCGCAGGAGGTTGATACCGACTACGACATCCACTTCTCCTGCGCGGAGGCGGTGGAGAATCTCCGGCCGCTCCAGCGTTTTCACGTCCGCATGGAGGTATTCCACGCGTATTCCTTGGTCGGCGAGCCAGGAGGCGAGTTCTTCGGCAAGGCGCTTCGTGAGCGTGGTCACGAGCGTACGTTGGCCTTTCGCGGTGCGCTTGCGTATCTCGGCGAGGATGTGAGGGAGTTGGCCTTTCGACGGCCGTACTTCGATCGTGGGATCCAAAAGGCCCGTTGGTCGAATGAGCTGTTCCACGAAACCGGGCGCGGTTTCGGACTTACGACCTACAACCGACGACCGACGACGCGTATCACCCGACGTGTTGTTGGTCGTCGGTCGTGAGTCGTGAGTCACTCGGCGGGAGACCCGGTGCTCGTACGA
Source organism: Candidatus Terrybacteria bacterium RIFCSPLOWO2_01_FULL_58_14 (assembly GCA_001824745.1). Lineage (GTDB taxonomy): Bacteria > Patescibacteriota > Minisyncoccia > Terrybacterales > 2-01-FULL-58-14 > 2-01-FULL-58-14. The sequence continues at coordinate 7,040 of MHSZ01000029.1, forward strand.
TCCCGGCGTGGCGGACGAGAAGACGATTTGCCCGGTCCGTTCGAGGACTTCCGCGAAGGTGAGCGGTCGGTTATCGCGAGCCGAAGGAAGACGGAATCCGTACGCGACGAGGACGTCTTTGCGAGCTCGATCGCCAAGGACCATCCCGCGCACCTGCGGAAGCGTTTGGTGGGATTCATCGATAAAGGCGAGCCATTGTTTTTCGCCGTACGCTTTGCGGAAGTAGTCGATGAGCGTGAAGGGTGGCGAGTCGGGATCGCGGAATTCAAGATGCCGTGAGTAATTCTCGATACCGTGGCAGTAGCCGGTTTCCCGCATCATGGCGAGATCCTCGCGGGTGCGCTGCTGAAGGCGCTGGGCTTCGAGGAGGTGTTTCCCTCGTTTGAGTTCGGAAAGCCGTCCGGCGAGCTCTGCTTCGATATTCGCCATCGCCAGCGGTATTACGTCGCGCGTCGTCAACCAAAATTTCGCGGGAAAGAGGCGCGCCTGTAGTACGGTACGCTCCGGATCTTCCAGGCCCGCACCCCGTTGTGTGATCGCCTCGACGCGGTCGTGCCCGAGGGAGACGCGGAAGATCGCATCGCCGCTGGGAGAGACGATTTCGATATCGCCGCCGCGGACCCGGAACGTGCCTTGGAGCTGCTCCACGTCATTGCGTGTATATTGCAGGTCGGTGAGATGGGAGAGGAGCGCGCGCCGAGAGATCTTCTGTCCCGGTGCCAAGGCAAGCGAGAGACGCGCGTAGTTGTCCGGAGAACCGATATTGTAGATTGCCGAGACCGACGCGACGACGATGACATCGTTGCGGGAGAGCACGGCTTGGGTCGTTGCGTGGCGAAGACGGTCGAGTTCCTCGTTGATTTTTACGTCCTTCTCGATATAGGTGTCGCTTTGGGGAATGTAGGCCTCTGGTTGATAGTAGTCGTAATAAGAAACGAAGTAGTGCACGGCGTTGTCGGGGAAGAAGCGCTTCAGCTCCTCGTAGAGCTGCGCTGCCAGGGTTTTATTGTGCGAGAAGACGAGCGTCGGCTGTTGCTGCCGCGCGATGACGTTGGCGAGAGCGAATGTTTTTCCTGATCCGGTCACGCCAAGGAGCGTTTGGAAACGCAGCCCCGCCTCCAGCCCCTTCACGAGGGCTTCGATGGCCTGGGGCTGGTCGCCGGTTGGCGAGAATGGAGCATCGAGCCGGAACGGCATACAATAGAGAAAGGTTTCGGTATGATTGCGACGCTGTCGGGAATCCTCAAGGCGAAAGACGGGCGCTCCTGCATCGTAGAGGTCCACGGGGTGGGCTTCAAGGCGTTCGTGTCTTCAGCGACGGCGGGCGATTTGCCCGATCTGGAGAAACCCGTGACGCTCGCAACCGCGCTGCGTTTCAACGAACGCGATGGCACGATTGATCTGTACGGTTTTCTGAGCGAACGAGAGCGCGCGCTCTTTCAGCTTCTCCTAGAGGTGCAGGGGGTAGGACCCCGTGGCGCGCTCAATATTCTCTCCGCGGCGACCGTCGATGAGCTTGAACGCGCGATCGCAGCGGGAGATGAAAAGCTGCTTGTGCGCGTTTCGGGAATAGGCAGAAAAAAGGCGCAGAAGATACTCATCGAACTCAAGGAACGCTATGAGGGGCTGGCTCTTGCGGAAGGCGAGAGTATGAAGGATATCGCAGACGTACTCGATGCGCTCAAGTCGCTCGGGTATTCCGAGCGTGAGGTGCGTGACGCAGTGCGAAACTTGCCCAAGGGCCTTACGACGATGGAGGAAAAGATTCGGGCTTCCCTACGGAATCTCGGGCAGGGGTCATGAGCGAACCGTTCGGACACGAGAAGTGGAACGCCGCGATGCTCGAGCGCGGCGCTTCGTTTCTCCAGTCCTTCGAATGGGGCGAGTTTCAGGAGCGATACGGCAGGCACGTTTCTCGCATCGCGGCCGGCGGGCTTTCGGGACAAGTCATCGAACATGCGCTCCCGTTGGGGCTGCGGTATTTTTATGTCCCTCGCGGGCCGATAGGGGAGTGGAACAAAGAAGCTTTCGAGAGATGGCACGAAGCGGCGAAGCGGTTTGCGCGAAAGCGAGGGGCGGCATTCCTCCGCATCGACCCGCCCCTCCAAATTCCAGACCTGCCCCGCACCGAACAAAAGGTTCTGGTGCGGGGTTCCCAATTCCAAATTCCGGGCCTCCGCGATACGGGCCGTTCGCTCCAGCCCAGAAGGAATCTCGTGTTGGACCTTCCTTCTTCTCCGGACGCGCTTCTTTCCGCGATGCACGAGAAAACGAGGTACAATATTCGGCTCGCGGAGCGACACGGGGTCGAATCTCGGATCTCGAACCTCGAATCTCGAAAAAACGACACTACGACATTCATCGACCTTCTTTCGGAGACCGCAGAGCGGCAGGGGATTCGGTTGCATCCGGAACGGTACTACGAAACGATGCTCGACACCATTCCCGATCTCCCAATCCCCAATCCCCAACCTGCCCCGTACCCCCCGCCGTTGCGGGGTGGTTCGGGGTCCCCAATCCCCATTTCGCGTCTCACCAAGCGCCTCTATCTTGCTTCCTATCAAGGAAACCCCCTCGCCACGGCCCTTGTGCTGTATTTTGGAAAGCGCGCCACCTATCTGCACGGCGGCACCTCGTCCGAGCATAAGAACACCATGGCGCCGTACGCGCTGCATTGGCGGATTATTCGGGATGCGCGAGAAGCGGGATGTGCAGAATACGATTTCGGGGGTGTCGATGAGAAACAATGGGAAGGCATCACGCGGTTCAAACGCGGCTTCGGAGGCCGCGTCGAAGAGTATGCGAATGCGCACGACTTTATCTTCGATCCCATACGCTACGGCCTCTATCGGTTCGGAAAGATCATTCTTCGTTGAAGTAAAAAAGATACCCCGCATTATGCGGGGTAGTAGTGGAAGTGTTCGTCGCAGAAGCAGACGATTGTTTCGTCGTCGGGGTTGACCGTGCACTCCCTGCGGTTGAGTTTCGCGCGGATGGTCGTGTCGGCCGCATCGTTGAACGATGCGAGGATATTCTGAAGTTCGGAAAGGTCGGTCGTATGGGGGCCGGCGAGGAGTCCGCCTTCGAGGAGGGCGCGGGCCTGTTCGGCCATTGCCTGAAGGGCCTCGGCGATGCTCTCGGGGCAGCTGCAGCCCATGAGACGTGCGAGGAACGCAGCTTCTTCTTTGATGATGAGCGTCAGGTCGTCCCAGGACGATGGGGGACTGAGTTCTTCGAGGCGTCCGATTTGCGCGGCGAGTTCGTTTACCGGAAGCTCTTCCGCGCGCTGCTCGAGTTCTTCCATCGTGAGGGTTCGCAATGGAAACTCCTCCTTGTGATTGTGCGAGAACTTCCGCCACCCTAGCATATGGCTATGGGCTTCGCTAGGCGCCTGATCCCCAGAGCGGTGGTTTCTTGGTACCACCTTGTGTGGGCTTTTATCGCTGCGGCTCGTTATGGCTTCCCCGCGCGGAAGCTCATCGTTATCGGCGTGACCGGAACGAACGGAAAGTCGTCCACGGTTTACCTTCTTGCACGAATACTTGAGGAGGGAGGGGTAAGGGTTGCAGCGGCCTCGTCGATTGAGTTTCAGGTGGGGGAGCGGAAATGGACGAACGCCTTCAAGATGACCATGCCCGGCCGCGGCTTCCTCCAGAAACTCCTCGCCGATGCCGTCCGGACGGGATGCACGCACGCAGTGCTTGAGGTTACCTCCGAGGGCATCCTCCAACACCGTCATCGTTTCATCGACTTCCGCGCTGCGGTGTTCCTCAACCTCTCACCCGAACACATTGAGCGGCACGGTTCCTATGATGCGTATCGGTCGGCGAAGGGGGAACTCTTCCGCGCTTTGAGATCAACAGTCAACAACCGACACCCTACAACAATCGTCGTGAACGCGGCGGATAAGGAGGCCGGGTATTTTCTTCGATTTCCCGCTGGGCGCTACGTGGGGTTTCGCTTGGAGGGCAGAGGGGCGGTTGCGGCAGTGCCAAAGAATGGCGTGGAGGTCATTGCCCGTAATACTTCTGCTACGGCTGAGGGTATACGTTTTTCTCTTGGCGATACCGTTTGTGCTTCTCCGCTTCGCGGAGCTTTCCACATTGAAAATGCGCTCGCCGCCGTTGCTACCGCCATGACCCTCGGCGTGCCGCTCTCGACATGTGCGGCAGCGCTGCGACGAATCCGCAACATTCCCGGAAGATTCGAAGAGATCTCGAGCGAAAACGGGCCGGCGATCGTGGTGGATTACGCGCATACTCCCGAAGCGCTTCGCAGCGTCTATGCTGCATCGAAACAACACTGGTCCCATCTTGTATGCGTGCTGGGGGCAACAGGCGGCGGGCGAGACAAATGGAAACGGGCCGCACTTGGGAAACTTGCGGCAGAGCACTGCGATTCCATCGTGGTCGCGGATGAGGACCCCTATGACGAGGATCCCGCCGCGATTCGCCGCGGCGTCATGGACGGAGCGATCGCAGCGAGCGGGGAGTCGCGCCTCGAAGAGATTCCCGATCGCCGGCTCGCGATTCGACGGGCGCTTGCGAAAGCCGCTCCTGGCGGTGCGGTGGTGATTACCGGCAAGGGATCGGAGCCGTGGATGGTCATTGCGAAGGGAAAGAAGATTCCTTGGGACGATAGACAAATCGCACGAGAGGAACTCGCACGACTCGAATAAAAAAGCCCCCGCGAAAGCGGGGGCACGTGTTACGGCGAGCGTTTTCGGTAACGTACGATCATGAAAAGAATAGGCAGCGTGCCGATGAAGGTGAGGCCGTTGCCGAGGATGATCGTGATGTCGCCCACGAGCACCCCGAGCATTGTGTAGCCCGCGAGGCCCACGGCGAGGGACGCGAAGGCAACGAGGGAGAGGCCGGTGGGGTCTTTGGATCGGAATAAGGAGGCGTTCTGGATGGGATAGAATGCCAGGACGCCTGCGAGGCCAATCCAACCCGCCGCTGTCTCAAGCACCGCTCCTCCCAAAAGTAGGAGCCAGGCGAATGCCACGAAGGCCGTTCCGAGCACGAGGAGTCCCCGCGATCGTTCTCGCGCCGTGAGGGTCTTGGAACGCAGCAGGATAATGGCGAGAATGGGCAGCGCGAACCCGAGGTTGATGGCATTGCCCACGATCAAGCCGAGGAGACCAAGCTGAATCCCGAGCGTGAGATACCCCGCGACGCCCACGGTGATGAATGCGAACGCGAGGAACGAAAGGCCGACGGGGTTGCGGGTGAAAAAGAGCCGCCAGTTCTGGAGTGGATAAAATCCGCTCACGCCGACAGTGCCAAGCCACTGGGCCAGCATGACGAGATCGAGCATTGCAGCACCTCTTTTACAAAGAGCAGGCGTCTTGGCGCAATGGTATATCGTATGTGTCGCGCGTCAAGAACACATTGACGCGTGCGCTGCCGCGGGGTATTCCGGGGGTGGATGTTCTTTGTGAACAGAGAGGAGCGAGGCGATGCGCGAACCACTCATGGTATGCGTGGCCGGGCGCGCCGGCGACGGTTCGTATTCCACCGCAAGCGTCTTCGCCAAGACCCTGCAGCGGCTGGGGTACTACGTGCACGAGCAGCGCGATGTACTCTCCAATATTAAGGGAAAGCCCTCGGCATTCCTGATCGTGGTCGGTCCTCGGCAGGTCTTTGGTGTTCGTGATGCGACGGATATCCTCATCGCGTTTGACGGCGAATCGTTCCGCGAGCACATCGGCGACGTCCGTGCAGGAGGCACCGTCATTGTCGATTGTTCGCAGCACAACCCTTCGCCGAGAGGCCAGCCGATTCATCTCACCGCCGACGAAGGGCAGGATCTCCGTACGCGCAGGATCACGCTCTTTTCATTGCCGATGGCGGAAATGGCGCGCGAAATCGTGCGCGATCCCATCATGCGCAACATGATCGGACTGGGCGTTTTGGCCTCGGCAATGGGTGTGCCGCGCCGCGCAGTAGCTGATTTCATCGAGAAGCAGTTCGGCCAAAAGAAACGCGGAGCGGAGATCGTGCTGCAGAACCTTCAGTGTTTCGATGCCGGACAGCGCTTCGCGCGCGAGCACGATGCGAAAGCGGCCCAGCAGTTTCGGGCTCGGCACAATCCCGGACGGCTCTACCTTTTGGGCGACGAAGCGATCGCACTCGGGGCGCTCGCAGGCGGGTGCCGGTTCTT
>MHSZ01000029.1:13230-22837 GCA_001824745.1 Candidatus Terrybacteria bacterium RIFCSPLOWO2_01_FULL_58_14
CCGAGATTTTCGAGTACATGATGGATCACATGCGCGAGTTTGGCGGCGCTGCGGTCCAGGCGACCTCGGAGCTTGAAGCAATCCAGCTCATCGAGGGTGCCGCGTACGCGGGTGCTCGTGCGATGACCGCAACGTCGGGTCCCGGATTTTCGCTCATGCAGGAGGCGATTTCGGGATCAGGAACCGCGGAAACACCCATCGTGATCACGCTCATCCAGCGTGGCGGTCCCGGCACCGGCCTTCCGACACGCACTGCCCAGGAAGATCTCCTGGAGGCGGTATTCGGCGGCCACGGCGAGTTCCCCAGGATTGTGATTTCCCCCGCAACGCCGGAAGAGTGTTTCCTGTTCGGTGCGGAGGCATTCAATCTCGCGGAGCGTTACCAGTGTCTTGTAATACTGTTCTCTGAGCAGTGTGTGGGACAGGGGCGTTTCACAGTGCCCGCCCTCCCGATCGATTCGGTGCGGGTGGATCGCGGGAAACGAGTGACGCTTCAAGAAGCGCGCGCGATTGCGGACCGCGGCGGGCGCTACCAGCGCTACGCCGTGACCGATGACGGCATCTCACCGCGCGCATTCCCCGGAACGCCAGGCATCACGGTGTTTGTGAACTCCAACGAGCACGACGTCGAAGGGTACTCCATCGAAGATCCACAGACGCGCATCGTACAAGTCGACAAACGCCAGCGGAAGATTGCAACGATGCTGCGCGAAGATCTCCTACCCGCATCGTTAGTCACCGGATCGCGGCACAGCAGGATCGGTTTCGTGGGTTACGGCGGGATGTACGGCCCGATCTCCGATGCGATGGCGACACTCGCACGGGACCACGGCATCGCGACGAAGTTCTTGCGGTTGCGCACGCTCTGGCCATTCCCGGCCGACGAAGTGCGGCGATTCGCCGACTCGTGCGATCTTACGTTCGTCGTAGAGCAGAACCGAACCGGGCAACTCCGCCGTCTCATACAAATGGAAGCGATCGGCCCCTCCGGGAAACTGCGAAGCATTCTCCGCTACGACGGCATGCCGTTCCGACAACGCGGCATTGTTGAAGCCGCGCGAGAGGAGGTGGCGTCATGACGCAGGCGCGTTCTCCCAAAGAGTACGACGCGCGCGAGCACTTCTGGTGCCCGGGCTGCGGCGACGCCGGGGACCTTACGGCCATCAAGCGCTTTTGTCTCAAGCACGATATCGACCCCTCGATGCTTGTGGATTCCACCGGCATCGGCTGCTCCTCGAAGATCGGCGAGTACCACAGATGTAACGGTCACCACTGGCTCCATGGCCGCAGTTTACCGGTTGCGCTTGCGGTGAAAACGGTGAACCCGAAACTCTTCGTGATTGACGCAGGAGGCGACGGTGACGGGGGTGCCATCGGCATGGAGCACTTTATCCATTCCTGCCGCCGCAATCCTTCGGTCGTCTACATCCTGATGAATAACCAGGTGTACGGCCTCACGAAAGGCCAAGCGTCGCTCACCGCGCACAAGGGCCTGGTGACGCCCACGACCCCGGATGGCGCGAAAGATGATCCCGTGGATCTCGTGGAGCTTGCGATTGCGGCCGGCGCGACGTTCGTTGCCCGCGGGTACTCGTACCGGCAGGACGAGCTCGGCGAGCTGCTGGACGCCGCTTACGAGCATATCCTCGCGGGGCGCGGGTTCGCGTACGTCGAAACGCTCTCGCCGTGTCCGACCTACCACCGTGAGCCGGCGCACGACCAACTGAAGAGTTGGTACGAGGAAAATATCCTCGATGTCGTCACGGCAAACCGCGAGATGCACGAGATGCTCGTAGCTGCCCGCGACATTGATCCGGCGTACGACCCCTACGACCGCGCGCGGGTGCTCGCATTGCTCGCTCGCGTGAAAGAAACATCGGGGAAACTCCTCACAGGCATCCTCTTTCGCAACGACGGGAAAGCGGCGCTCGAAGAGAAGCTCGGCGTGCGCGATCATGCGATCGTGGACCTGGACCTCTCGCCGGAAGCGAATCGGGAAACACTCGAGCGTCTCATCGATTCGTTCCGGTAATGCGAAAGAGAAGCAATGCGCCCCAAGACAGAATGTCTTGGGGCGTTTCCTTACGGGATGAGATCGAGAAGTTCTCGGAAGCGGCGAATCTCCACGTACGGTCCGCTGTGGGAGAAAAGTTCTCTCGGCACATAGCCGTTGAGGTACGCGACGGCCGTTACGTTAGCGTTTCTGGCAGCACGAATATCGGAAGGCGTGTCGCCGACGGCGTAACACGCAAGTCCTGTCGGGAGTTGTTCGGAGGCGACGATTTCTGCGATACACGCCGCCTTGTCGCTGACCCCCGTCTTCACATAGGAAAAAAGATGCGCGATTTTCATGCGATCGAAGAGCGGCGTGAAGAGTTCCGGTATCTGCGCGCTCACGATGCCCAGCACCACGCCCCGCCGTTTGAGCTCCGCGAGCACTTCCCGCGCGCCGCGCGCAAGGGCAAGGTGCTTCATGCTCTTTTTGTATGCCGCGGCATAGATGACGTTGAGTTCGTCGCGTGAGGCGACAACGCCGTAGCGTTCATACATCGACATCACCGAACCGCTCTTCTGCTCCTCGAAGAATTCTCCGAGAGTCGGCGGTGCGGCGTCGAACGCATCGAAGATTGCGCGCACGGCACTATACCAGGCAGGCATATCGTCCAGCAGCGTGCCATTCCAGTCAAAGAGCGCAAGCCGTTTTCCCACGACTACTCCTTTCCTCTGGGGAAATGCATACGCGAGAAACGCGCGATCAGTAAAGCATAGGCGTCTTTTTTCCGCAAACAGTGCGGCCTTGTCCCCGCCCCAGTTTCCTTGTAGAAGAACGGTGGAGAAAGAAAATCCCACGATGATGATGCGAGGAGAAAATCCATCAGAACTGCCTCGGTATCTGCGCGAGGTACTGGAGGCGGCAGAGCGAGGAGAGGTCCAGTCGGGCCCTCTTCGTCCGTCTGCGGCGGATCGCGCGAAATACGCGCGACGAGTGGAGAATCTCGGCGCCGAACGCGACGCGAATGCGTATCTTCGACCGCTCGGCCTCTCGCCTGAGGATTTACAGGGAAAGACCGTTCTTGATTTGGGCGCGGGGAGCAGGCGTTTGGGCGCTTCATTGCAGCGCCAGGGCGTGGAGGCAAGAATCATAGAACTCGATCCGAGCGAATCGGGGAAACTTGAAATGCGGGTGTCGGGCGTCGGTCAAGCACTCCCGCTCCACGGAGAAGCATTTGATCTCGTTCTCGCTTCACACTCCGTACCGCAGTGGATTTTCGGCGGAAGGGGCAAGGAACTTTCCGGCGACGAACGGGTTCCGAAAGAAGACGAAGAGTTTTTCGCAAGCGAGATGAAAAAGATTTTCGATGAGTGCGGCCGCGTCCTCAAGCCCGGCGGGAAAGCGCTTTTCAGTCCGAACGAAGTGTATTATGGCGAACGTATGCAGTCGCACCTTTTGCAACAGCGTGGTCCTCAAAAACTTTCTCCCGCTCAACACTGGCAGGTGATGGAGGCACTCCAAGAGCATCTCCAGTACGATCCCACACGCGCCTATGAGGTGTTTGCGGAGGCGCATGGCCGTGGCGGTCTCATCACATTAGTGAAGCAACGCGACCTCGCGCGGCCGAAAGGAAAGGGCGCCCCTCCTCCCGATACCCGGAGAGAGGAGCGATGATTTCGTTTTGACCGCTTCCCTCCAGGCCCCGCTTCGTATAAGGTGGGTACGGTTTATGGAAACGCGACGTCTCTCAAAAGGCCTTCGCCGCCGCATCCGGGCTGAAAAGGCGATGATTCGACGATCTTTCGTTGATCCCAAGGAAATCACCGCGCACATCGAAGCCGCATTGCGTCGTCATGCCGTCCGTGGACAGGTTGCACAGCACGACAATACCGCATGAATGAGATTGCGGCACAACCGTTCGTGAGCGCGACGCGGGGCATCCTCGACTTTCGCGGCGTGCTATCCGATATCCTCGCGGACTTTCAGAATCGTCGCGGACGGCAATTGCGGGTGTCGGTCGGAACGGACTCCGAAGAGATCGGCGCGTTCGTGAAGTACGTCACGGTGGTGCACGTGTGGCGCGTCGGCAGGGGGGCGAGGGCCTACCGCATCGAAGCGTTCGAGCCGTTCACTTCTGCTTCCCGCCGCGGCACATCGAGATTCCGCGAGCGGCTCTGGCGCGAAGTGTTGCTCACCGCGACATTGGCGCAAGAACTCCGTTCAGCGCTGCGCGAGGCATTGGGAGATGCGTTTCTCGACGATCTCGAAGTGCACGCAGATATCGGGCTTCAGGGTGGGAGTTCGGTGATGATTCGCGAGATTATCGGGATGCTCAAAGGATACGGTTTCGCCGACGAACTCATCAAACTCAAGCCGGAAGCGTATGCGGCAAGCACGGTGGCGGATCGGTACATCTGAATTCGAGGAATTTGGAATAGGGAATCTGGAATACGGGAGGCGGGGGAGACCCCGTCCTTGTGTTTTTCGTGTGGTATAATAGGAACATGCGTCTTTTGGCTTTGCCCGTATGGGCCGCGGGCCAGGGAGGCCGATTTTTCCGCGGTATTCGGGACTTACCGCGGCATCCGCGCGCGGCCGCAGCAGCCATTGCCGCGGTCCTCGTGGTCCTCACGGTCGTGAGTTCCACACTCCTTTTGTTCCGCCAGCCCGCCGGAGCGGCGACGTACACGTTTGTCCAGAACAACTGGACCGGGGGTCTGGACGGCGGCACAAGGCCGGTGCACCCCACGAATCAGACCGGGTGGACCAAGTACGACTCCAAGACCTCATTGGTGGACACCACGCAAGCGAACTTGGCGCTCTTAGGGCTCACGACCAACCAGTTTGTCCAGACAACCGAAACGGATTTCAACGCCGGCACGAAGACGAATACCGCGGTGACGGGAACGGGAAGTGCCGCGAGCGTGCAGCTTGCCGCAGGGGATGATGTCTATAGCATTTACACTCAACAGACGGACGGCGACATTATGGGAACCATGGCTCTCGGGAGCAGCGGTAATCCCGTTATCAGCTACGTAGGAGACGGTGCGACGACGCTGAACCTCACCGTCTGCAATAACGCGACGTGTTCGAGCAGGACACAAAGACAACTCGCCGTGTGGTCAGGCAATGCCCACGCCTATGCCTCGGCGGTCACGGTGAACGGCAGCGGCAATCCGGTCGTCGCGTATGGCCGGTATCAGCTTGCCGCCACGACGAACTGGTGGGTGTATATGATCTCCTGCAATGACGCGACATGCTCTTCGTGGGGAAGTGCGGTTCAAGCGGCTACGGGAACCGGGAGCTTTTCTGGAATAGTTACCGCGATGACGAATAGCCTCGGCCAGCCCGTATTTGCTTACGCGGAATCCGGGCTCGCCAACACGAGCGTGGTCCGATGCACGACAGTGACGTGCAGCTCGTTCGGCGGACCCACGATCGTTTCCACCGGAGCAAAGCCTGCCATTACGAAAGGGAGCGACGGGAACCCGGTGCTTGTGACGGAGGAGCATGTGGTTGACTGCACGAACGCAGAATGCAGCACGAAAAATTCCGTGGCGCTTTCGAGTAGCCGCGCGGCCATCGCAGTAGGGAGCGACAACATCCCGACGGTTGCGTACTACGCAGGTACGGACCTGAAGGTGCAACGCTGCACCACAACAGCATGCACCGCGCTCACTGCTGCGGTGACTGTAGACAGCGCAAATGACGTGGGAGAAGCACCGAGTATTGTGATGGCGAGTGGTACCAGCTTTCCCGTCATTAGCTATATGGACAACACCACCGGGCAGATGAAGGTTGCGTACTGTGCAACGGCAACGTGCAGCAGCGTGGACCATATCACGACGATCGGAGCGATGTCGTTCAACACCACGTTTGGCGATCGCGGCACCTCGATCATTTTGGGGAGCGACAATAAACCGATGGCAGCGTACCGTTCTACTGCAAATATCAACGTTGCCGATTCCACCGCGGGCTTTGAGCCGAGCGGTACGTTCGCGTCTTCGATACTCGACACCGTGGGGCCTGCAGGCGGTGGGTGGGGGACTATGACATGGAACAACAACGCCAACCCGACCCTCTCGCTCAAAGCGCGGACGTCCAACAGCGCGACGATGACCGGGGCGCCGGCGTTCTCCACCTGCACTGCGATCACGAAAGGGGCGGATATCTCCAGCAACTCCTGCGTGAACGATACGCATCGTTATATCCAATACGAAGCGACGTTTTCCACCTCGAACCCGACGATTACCCCGCAGTTCAACGACATCACAATCCAGTTTCTTCCCTACACCACGACGCCGCAGGACCTTATTTCTTCTTGGTACGACACAAACGACCCCGCAAACATCTTCCAGGATATTATCTGGGTGGAGACGTTGCCGGCGGCTACGAACGTCACGTTCCAACTCCGCACCGCACCGGACGCTGCAGGCGCGCCCGGCACTCCCTCCGCGTGGTGCGGATCGGATAACGCAGCTGCAGGATGCAGCGGTTCGTTCACCGATCCTTCAGGCGCAACCGAGACAGTCGACGCAGAGCTTCGCACCGGCAGCAACGATCAGTGGATACAGTATAAAGTGACGATGCAATCGACCAACGGGAATAGCTCGCCCACGCTGACCTCGGTGACGCTTACCTACGTCGTGAACGCGCCGCCGGCGTTCAATCCAAACTACCCGAGCACGGGGCTCGGAGGCGCGACCGCGTCCCAGCAGACCGATGGGAGTGTTACGGTCAGTTTCTCCGCGCGCGACCCCGACACGACCCAGGGGACCACGAACCCCGGATCCGTGAGCCCGACATACCAATACTCGCTCAACAACGGCGGGTCTTGGACGGCGATTCCGTTTGCGAATATGTCCGCGGATGCCGATGACCTCAAGGCGGTAGGCGAGGTGAGCTACACCGCGTATACGGTGACGTGGTATCCCAAGCAGCATATCAGCGGTACCTACGCCAACCAAACGAAAGTCCGCGTCGTGCTCAATGACAATGAGCTTGCCAACAATACCGCGCAGGCGGACTCTGCCGCGTTTGTGCTCGACGTGAAGAACCCCGCAAGCGTGGCGCTCACCCTTAATGCCGCGGATGAGTCGTTGGTGCTTGCGGCGACAGACGATACCGCCCTGACGATGAACATTTCATTGATCGCGGCAACGTTCCCGCCGGCAAGCGAGCAGCCCTTCGCCTCGCCGGTGTCGATGACGTTGACCGAGAACCAGACCGTCTACGTGCGCGTGACCGACGCGAGGAGCAACAACACGACGATTCAGGCGACCACGCCGACCACTCCGAAAAACGTCATCATCCGCGACACTTCCAACGCGAGTACCTCGGCATGGCAGGAGTTTATCTCCTGGGAGATCGTTGCGGCTCCCGCAGCCGGTTTCGGCAGCTATGAGGTGCACCGCTCGATTGATGGCGGTGCCTACGCGCTCCGCACCACGATCACTGACCGTCTCACAAACTTTTACGTAGACCAGGGGCTGACCACGGGCAGCAATTACGCCTACAAGATTCTCACGAAAGATACGCCCGGCAATAAGTCCGACTACTCCGCGATCGTGCAAGATATTCCCGACGGCCAGGGCGGCACGGATGTCACGCCGCCGACGATCTCCAGCGTCACCACAGCGTCGGTGGACACCACCAGTGCGACGATCACCTGGAACACCAATGAACTCGCCGACTCTACGGTGGGCTTCTCCCTTGTCTGCCTCACCGATCCTCTGGAACAAGGTTCGCCGTCGTTCGTGCTTTCGCACACCCTGACTATCACCGGGCTGCAGCCGGGGACGACGTATTTTTACTACGTGAAATCGGAAGATGCAGTGGGGAACCTGGGCAGCGATAACAACGGGGGAATATGCTATGCGTTCGTGACGAACCAGGGCCCCACCATTTCGTCCGTGGGCGTTTCGGACATCGGCGGCTCCACTGCCAAGGTTTCGTGGCAGACGAACTTCCCCGCGGATTCCGAGGTGCTCTATTCCACGTCCAGCACCTTGACCAGCCCGCAAACGCAGACGGTGGCCACCCTGTTGACGGCGCATAACGTGACGCTCATGGGTCTTACGCCTGCCACGCGCTACTACCTTGATGTGCGCTCCACCGATGCGTTGGGGAATCGTGCGTGGGACACCAACGCCGGCAACCATTACTTCTTCGATACGACAACCGATACCACGCCACCTGCGCTCACGAACGTGCGCGCGGAAGCCGTGGAGCTTACCTCGGCGGTCATCCGCTGGGATACGGACGAATCCTCCACGAGCCAGGTTGAGTACGGGACGACATCAAACTACGGATCGATGACCACCACGCAAACAGAGTTGGTCTTTGGGCACTCCGTGGTGCTGGAGGGGCTCAACTCGGGAAACGAATACCATTTCCGCGCGCGTTCCGCCGATGCGACGGGGAATGCCGCAACCTCGGCCGACTTCAGCTTCACCACGATCCAGGAGAAGAAAGCCGGCGGTTCTCCTCCGGATCCCAAAGACCTCACGCCGCCCAAGATCTCCGAGCTTGCAGTGACGGTGTTGTCGTCGAGTGAAGCGCGCGCGACCTGGCGCACCGACGAGCCGGCAAACACCATTCTCCGGTACGGGACGTCAACGCAATACGGTTTTGAGGGTGCGGGCGCATTCGATCAATACAGCAAAGACCATACCGTTGAGCTCACCGCCCTGAAAGCCGATACCGAGTATCACGCACAGGTTGTCGCATTCGATCAAGCAGGAAACTCCGCGATGTCCGACGATGTCACCTTCCGCACCCCGCCGGAAGGAGAAGAGCCCGCGCCCGAAGTAGCAGAGGAGGAAGCAGTGCCGGAGGAACCGGAGCCGCAACCCGAGCCCGCAGCAGAGCCGGAAGAGCCGGCGGAAGAAAGCACGGAGGCGCAGGAGACGATTGAGGAAATCTCTTCGGTTTCCGGATTCTCCGTGGATCAGTTGCTTGAAGTGCTTCGCGAACAGTTTCCCGGCCGCACGTTCACACCGGAAGAGTTTCAAGAGGTGATCGAAAAGATCGGCGAGCCGCCGTTGATTGCCGGCGACTTCCCGAGAGTACAGGTGGGCGCGACCGAGGCGACGATCACATGGATCACCGACCGACCCGCAAACTCTCTGGTCGCTTACACCCGAGAGGATCGCTGGCGCCAGGACCAGCCGTATCCCCTTGAGGTGGGCAGCTCCACCGAGCTTGTGAAGATCCACGTCGTGCGCCTGACTGGCTTGAGCCCTGCGACCAGCTACGTCTTTGAGGTGCGCTCGCGCGGGCCGATCGGAGGATTGGCGCGCAAGGGCCCGTTCCGCTTCACGACGCTCTCGCCGACTCTTGCGATCACTGACGTGGACTTCGTGGCGCCCGCATCCGACACGCTCCGTTTCCGCTGGGCGACGAGTTTTCCGGCGTTCACGACGCTCACAGTGACGAACGTGAATACCGGCAAGGCCGTAACACTGCGCGGGGACCGGCTTCTCGTTGAGCACGAGTTCACCCTCGCGGATGTCGACCCTGCTTCCGAATACCGTGCGAACATTGTTGCGACCGATGCTCTGGGGAATGCCGCGACGTTCCCGGAGTTTCTCGTGTCGACCTCCAAAGATACGC
>MHSZ01000030.1:0-105 GCA_001824745.1 Candidatus Terrybacteria bacterium RIFCSPLOWO2_01_FULL_58_14
GATGTCGTTGGAGGTTGTCTCGTAGAGCACCACGCCGCTGGGTGCTGCGAGCAGCACCGGGCCTGCGCGGTTCACCTCGGTGACTGTCGAGGACACAATGGAGTC
>MHSZ01000030.1:173-3346 GCA_001824745.1 Candidatus Terrybacteria bacterium RIFCSPLOWO2_01_FULL_58_14
CGTCAGCCGAGCCGTCGTTCGTGTACGTCCAGTCAGGAGTGAGATCCGTGTCCACTGCTCCCGACTGGGTAATCGGGAACACCAGCAAGCGGTCGTCGTCTTCGTCGAGCGGTGCTGCCGCTGTGAATACGTAGCCGCCCGAAAGCGCCATGTCGGTTGTCGCAAGCACACCCGCGCCGTCTTCATCCCCATCAACTGCCACGTTGAAGATGACGATGAGACCATCGAGCTGGCCGTCTGCGTCGGCCGCACCGTCGATGTCAGCACCTCCTGCCGCGTTGTTGATGTCCACGAACCAGGCCTGCGAGGCCACGGGCACGATGCCCAAAACCGCGTTCAGACCTGTGGCAGATCGCGCCTCGTTTCCTGCCGCGTCAACCAGCGTGGAAGCCGCAGTGTAGTTGATCTGGAAGACACCGGTCACGTCATTGCCAGACGCTTCGGTCACGGCAACGCGAATCGTGTCATTCGCATTGGACGTAACAAGGTTGGCGCCGGCTGCCGCAGTTCCTGCGGACTGCACGAAGCCGTTCACTCCGCTCAACGTGTAGACCACGTTGGGGTTCACGTCAGTTCGGCGGAGTTCCAAGCCCGAAACAGTGGAAGCAGCGCCCCACGATTCCGAACCGACCACGCGAATTTCGTCAATCTTGGAGTTGCCGTTGTTGTCGAGCACCTGGAAGGTACCCGGCAAAGCTTGCGCTGGGGTCATGATGACCGGGCGCGCCTTGTCGGTTGACGCGATCGTGGCGTCAGCCAAAACGGTTCCCGTGGAGTCCACGAGGTCGTCGGCAGCCACTGTTGCGTTGCCCTGGTCGTAGACCACAGAGAAGGTATCGCCGGTGGACGCGGTCGCGTTACAGTACGTAGTCACCACATCGTTTTCCCCAGCGCCGCAGGCCGCCGACTGCCCGTCGCCCTGTGTGTCAATCCGCAAGGTGTCGTTGAGCAACGTGCGCGTCACCCAAGTACCGTTCACATTGAGGTCCATGTCGTCGTTGGACGCGGGAACAGACGCGATCGCGTTCACGTTCCCTGCCACCGCAGTACCGTTGACCGTCACAAAGTTGCCGGTTGCGGTCACGGTGTTGCCCATGGACTCGTTGAACACGATTTCTGCGCGGTCAACGTTTCCGTCCGAGTCGTTGTCGAACATCTCAACTTTCGAGATCGTCGGGGCAACGTTGTCCGAACCCATAGTGACGGTCTTGGACTCGTTGTTCGTCACGTTGGAGTTTACGGCAATGCCGCCGCCGCCTCCTGCGTTGTCGAGGAGGATGTCGTGCAACTGAATGCGAACGAACTCGCCTGCGTTCTCGTCCGGCCAGATGGATGCGACGAACGTCTGGTTCGCCACACCGCCTGCGGTCAGAAACGAGAAGAAGAGGTCGTTGCCCGCATCGTTCCCCGTGTCAGTCGTCGGGGGCGTGAAGGTCAAGATGTCGGCGTCCGCGTCTGCCGCGGTGTCACCGAAGACCACCGCAAGCTCGTAGCCGGTGCGGCGCGCACCCGTACCTGCCGCAGCCCATCGGCTGAAGCCGTTTCCTGCGGAGTTGGAGATCGCAGCGTCCGTAACCTGCGCGGTAACCTGCCGGATTGTATCTCCGACAACGCCAGCATCACCACCTGCGTCTGTACCATCGTGGGCAAAGGTCGCTACCGGTCCATTGGTTCCGCCGTCAAGGTCAAGACACGTGTTGGCGCCCGCAGCTGTTGCACAGCTCCCAGCACCACCACCACCGGCTGCGGCATCGTTGTTTTCGTACACTGCTTCGCGTATCTCGGCTACAAGGCCAGTACCGATCTTCACGTGCACAGTCGCTCCGTCTGCTACGGGATTTAGCTCAGTGACGGTGTCGATACCAGCCGCGCCAACGGCAACGTCAAGCGCACCGACGTTGGCCGTGTAGGCGCCTGCAACCGTTCGCGTCGTCGTGGAGACGAGCGCGTCGTTCGTGTCGAACTGTCCGCCAGTTCCGGAAAGACCGGAGTCCGCGTACAGTCGTGCTGTTTCGACGTTCGCAAGCGCTGCTTCTCCGGCGCCAGCTGCGTCATCGGACTTCAGCTGGACGGCCACGGATTGCAATCGCTTGTCCACGCCGTTGGGGTTCGCATCCATCTGGATGTTCACCCCGAGGACAGCGAGTTCAGATTCACCGTTTGGCGCGATTCGGGGGTTGGACGGCGTGATGTCCGCAACAACCGCGTCGTTGGACGCGTGCGCTACCGGGATGCCCATGAACACCGAGGTGCCCACGAGCCACAGGGTCGTTGTTGCCGACAGTGTCACCGACAATCCCCTCGCTGCCGCGCGGCGAAGTTTTGTCGAAGAGAGATTCATAACTCTTATTTTCTTCTTCTCTCTGGTAAGTGAGATTTATTTCGTTCAATCGATTTGCTTTTGCGATTTCGTGGTTCCGAAGTGCGTGAGTATCGCGAAACATGCACGGCGGCCTCGCCTCGCAAGGCGAGGAATCGAGAAATGGGAATCTAGAATTTGGAATCTAGAATTCCGGAACGAATGGTCTCGCAGACCACGCCGCATGGCTCGCAACGTGTCATGCGTTGCGATGCGGCGCGTCGCCTAAGGCGACTGCTTTCCAACCGTATTCATCTCTCAAGGTGTTGCTCCTTTTTGAGCACTCTCTTGCTGTGCATCATCTCGCGGCTGTAGCGGCTGTAGGCCGTAAGCTTTACGCGGAACGATGCACAACGAGCGAGTCAATCTTTTTATGCGTGGTGCGAACTCACGTGTTGATCAATTCTCCTTCCCATCTCCTCAAGCATCCGGCCGTTTGAATCCATGATATCACGCTTCAGCTCCTCTTTCATCGCATCCATGTGCTCAAGAAGCGTCGTGGTCTGCTGAATCAACATCTCCCCAATATAATCCTTGTCTCCTTGCGTCAGCATGATTGAATCGTCATTTCTTCTTCTCTTGCCCTTGCAAAAACTTTCGCGGAATATGAAGAAGTTTTTTTGAACAATCTGTGCAGAGATCGAGAGTGACGAATGCCGGGTTTCCCGTATAAGAGATATTCGCCCATCCTACCTGCTTTCCGAAACTTTCAGGACGAACCTTCTTACAGTTATCGCATCGGGTAATGCGCATGAATTTTTTGTTGTCGGCTCCGTAAACTGGAATTTGGGGACAGATTGACGAAGAGGTGAAA
>MHSZ01000030.1:3360-5554 GCA_001824745.1 Candidatus Terrybacteria bacterium RIFCSPLOWO2_01_FULL_58_14
GACAGCAAAACGACACCCCAAGGGGCGCGCCATCGCGCAAAAAAGAGCTAGGCCATACAACGGTTTACGACGACTCCTTACGTTTCTAGTGTAGCATAAGGCCTACTGTCAAGCAGGGGGCGGGCTGTGGATAAACGGAGCTGTAGGCTGTAGTGACGGCTGTACGCTGCGGCTGCTGTAACGATGGCTGTAGCGCGGCTGTAGTGGTTTTAGTCGCGGATCGTCGCGGTGAGGCGCGCGAGCATCCGCCCAACGCGCCGCCCATGTTCAAGGATGGCCTCCGAATCCTTCGCATCGGAGAAGAAAGCAAGCTCAGATGCAATCATGGCATGCGATTTCAGCTCCTCGAGCGAGGTTTCGGCCATCTCATGGAAACGGCGTCGTTCCCTCGCGGAACGCTTCTTGCTCCCCTCGGCGATGTTCGCTGCCACGGAAACCGCGGCGCGCCGCATCTGCGAGGTAATGCCGAAGCGCTCCTCCAGCGGAAACACCTTCGTACACTTATAAACAAACACGACGAGCGCCTTCGCTTCCTGCCATACCCGAAGCTCCTGGAACTTCTCCATATAATGTAAGCACGTCGTAGAGCCCGCTTATAGCCCACCTATGGCCGCGTATGGCCCATCTACAGCCCGCGCAAGAAGGCGCCTAGCCCCGGCCTCAAATCCGGGCGCTTTCTTGCGAAAGCGATATTCGCTTTCAGGTATCCGAGCTTGCTTCCGCAGTCGTACCACGTACCCTCGACCTCGACGCCGTAGACCGGACGATTTTTGAGATGTTCCGCAAGGCCATCGACGAGCGTCAGCTCTTCGCGGACAAGATTTTTTTTCGCGCGCCGCTTCCTTCGTTCCTGCATTCTCCGGCGCACGACGCTCAACGCGGAGAATATCGCCGGCGTGCAGACATACTTCCCAATGATCGCCAGCGGCACGCGCTGCACGTCGATGGCCGTGGGTTTCTCGACCACACGATCGATTTCCCACACGCGCGGATGTGCCGCGTTGCGCAACCAAGCAGGAAGCCCTCCTGCTTGCGCGTGCGACTCTTTTGAATCGCGAGAATGTCCTTTTATAGTAGGTCGCTTCAGTAATCGTGCGGCAACCGCGCCATACCGCACAAGTTCCGCACGGGGAACACGGCTAAGCGCCATCACGGGATCATTGTAGTGGGTAAAAATTTCGATGAGCTGCTTGAGGGCAGGGTTCTTCCCGTCCACAATGTCGTCACCGAAAAGCACTGCGAAGGGTTCTCCGGGCGCGATCAGATGCCGCGCCCGGAGCACGGCATCTCCGTTGCCGAACGGCGCGGGCTGCCGCACATAGGTAAACCTTGCAAGACGCGAAATCGGCGTCACCAGTGCGAGCAACTCGCGTTTTTCGCGCTCCACGAGCGTTTGTTCTAGTTCGTATGAAGTATCGAAGTGATCTTCAATGGCTCGTTTCCCTCTTCCTGTGACGAAAATGATGTCGGTGATGCCGGATGCTACTGCTTCCTCTACGACGTATTGGATCGTCGGCTTATCCACGATCGGAAGCATTTCCTTCGGCATTGATTTCGTCGCGGGGAGAAAACGCGTGCCGTATCCGGCAACCGGAATGATGGCTTTACGAATCTTCATAATCCGAATTCACGAATTCTATCCGAATACTACGAATGATGCGGTAGTCCTTCGGCTCGCTTCGCTCGCTCAGGATCTATTTCTCGCAGTACCTCGAGAGATCGATTGCGAGAAATGATGTGGAAATAGTGTGGAAATCTTGAAGAATGGTACGGCAATCTTCTGCGATTCCTGCACGCTATCGCGGTCCGACCGCCATAATCGAGACCCCTCGAGATCCGATCTCGATGATTAGTCCTATGGCGGTCGGACCGCGAAGTCGGTCGAAAAGGGGGGACTGTCCCTCCTTTGACTGTTTGTCACCCCCCCTTCCTCACGCCTCCGCTATCTTATCAGCGAGGACAGCTCCTCTCAACCTCTCCTGCTTCTCCATTGCTATGATAACGCCTCGATGCTACGTTTGGGCTGCTCACATTCAGCCCCTTGTCAAAAGGAGAACCCATGACTTCCGACACCATGCTCCAAGAACTCTTCGCGATGGTCACCTGGGCGAGCAAGACGCTCGACGTTCCTCCTTGGCTTGTGGAAAACGAGCTGACGCGATTCAAGATGCGCGAACTCACGTTCGACAAGATT
>MHSZ01000030.1:5587-6865 GCA_001824745.1 Candidatus Terrybacteria bacterium RIFCSPLOWO2_01_FULL_58_14
TTCGCCGCGACCGTGGTCCTCCACTGCCTCCCCTATCCAACCCACGAGAAACCCTACAAGGGCGGCATCCGCATGTCACCCGCCGTGACGCCGGAAATCCTCCGGGCGCTCGCAGTCGAAATGACGCTGAAGTGCGGCGTGGTGGACATCGAGTTTGGCGGAGCGAAGGCCGGCATTGTTCTGGAAAAGCCGGCGTCTGCGTATTCCCGAAAGGAACTCCACCGCATTGTGGAAGCGGTCGCGGCAACGCTCATCGACAACGCCATCATCGGCCCGCGCGATTATGTCCCGGC
The DNA here is from genome assembly GCA_001824745.1 of Candidatus Terrybacteria bacterium RIFCSPLOWO2_01_FULL_58_14. Taxonomy (GTDB): domain Bacteria; phylum Patescibacteriota; class Minisyncoccia; order Terrybacterales; family 2-01-FULL-58-14; genus 2-01-FULL-58-14. Next base: position 5,881 of record MHSZ01000030.1, read on the forward strand.
AACCGATGTGGGGACGATGCCAGAACATATGGACATCATCCACCGGAAATTCTGGGAGCTCACTCGAGGCCAACGGGACGGAGCGCCGGTCACCGGCCGCACGCCAGAGAACGGAGGGCTTCCTCTCCGCGTTGAGGCCACAGGCCTTGGCGGACTCATCGTGCTGGAGCGCGTGATCGAACAAGGCGCGATTCCGCACGCAGGAGATTTCCCGAAACTCATCGTACAGGGCTTAGGCCAGGTCGGCGGCAACTTCATGCGCTTGGCGGCGGCGAAAGGGTTCCCGATTCTCGGCGTGAGTAACACGACGGGTGCCGTGTACAATCCTGACGGCATTGATGTCCGTACCCTTCCCCAAGAACCGAATGCGCCACTGGACGCAGTCGCCGGAGAGCACATCGACAATGCCGCATTGCTCATCAGGCCCTGCGACGTACTCGTACCTGCTGCGGTGGAGAATGCGATCAATGCGGAGAACGCCGCATCGGTGAACGCCAGAGCGATACTGGAGCTTGCCAACCACCCGACGACCGGCGATGCCGATGCGATCCTCTCAAAACGCGGCATCATCGTCGTTCCCGACATCCTCGCCAACGCCGGCGGCGTGTTCGTTTCCTTCGAGGAATGGGCATTGAGCTTCCAGGCGCGGCACCGAATCGAGATCCCCCGCACCGACGCGGAGGTCCGCCGCAATCTCACCGATGAGATGCGCCAGGCCACCGACGAGGTCTTCGCGTTCGCAAAGCGCTACCAAACAACGCTTCGCAATGCGGCATGGCTCAAGGGCATCAACCGCGTGAGCCAGGCGCTCTTGCGAAAGCACGGCGGCCGCTGGTCGTCCTAATCAACGAAAAGCATGTTCCCTCTTCGTGCCCCTCCCGGGGCACGATTTCTTTGCCAATCTCGCTCCCGCGCGCTCGCGGGACTGCGAGATTGAGCATCCCGATCGCCATCGGGATTACCTTGGGGACAATCCGCCGTCGGC
>MHSZ01000030.1:6874-7182 GCA_001824745.1 Candidatus Terrybacteria bacterium RIFCSPLOWO2_01_FULL_58_14
GGGCAGCGTTGAGCGCTGCCCTTCTGACGGCGACACTCGTCGCCGTCGGGATCATGTTTGGCGGCGCAGACCGCTCCGCCTGCGGGACACTTTCCTCGACGAACCGCTCGCCGCCAGAAGCACTACGGAGTTTGAACTTCGGACATTGAGACAATCACGCATTGAGACAAAGACGTATTGTCATATTTTTACCATTGACAAAATATATCAATAGAGGTATAATTATATTACCGTACGTTCCCTCCCCATACCTCTCTGTTGTCTCACGGACAAGAGAGAAGCCAAGGAGGTGGACTTTGAAAAAGAAG
>MHSZ01000030.1:7318-8360 GCA_001824745.1 Candidatus Terrybacteria bacterium RIFCSPLOWO2_01_FULL_58_14
ACCTCCCGCCTGCGAGAGCAGCGCGAGAGCCAACCTTCCGGCGCAACCGCCGCACCAGCGGAACGAGCAAAGCTCGAAACCGAACTGGTCTTGGTGGAAGCGGAGAACGCGGAGCTTGCACAGCAAACATCGACGCTCTTGGCGGAAGTCAGAGAAGTTGCCGAGCAAAACCCCGCGATCTTAGAACCGGAAAAGGTTGTGGAGCAACTTATCCTGCCCGAACTCCAAAGCGACGTCGCTGAAGAAAGCGCCGCCGCGGAACTCAAGGAGCAGGAGCCGCAGGCGTCGGAAGCGACCGCGGAAACGAAACTGCAACCGCAGAACCTCAACGACGATGAGCTTGCCCATGCGGTCGGCCTCTTGAAGCTCCAGCGCAGCGCTCTGAAAAACGACGTGCAAACTCTGGAGATCGCGAAAGAGGCGCTTGAGAACATCGAGGCCGAACCCGAGAACCGGACCGACTGCGGAGCCGTTCAGGGAACCGAGTATCGTTCTAAAGAAGAGCGTTCCTGGTTCCTCGATCAATGCACCTTCCGCACGAACTGTGCGGAAGTTGAAGGAACGGCGTACCGCAACACGCAAGAACGGGTGTGGTTCCTCAAGCACTGCGTTGCAACGGCAGGGACAGGCGTCATCGCTGGAAGCGGCACGCCGTCTTCCAACCGCGATGCCGGCCAACAGATGGCTGCAGCGCAAGGTTGGAGCGGCGAACAATGGCCGTGCCTCGACACTCTCTGGAGTATCGAGTCGGGCTGGCGCACGGATGCGCAAAATCCGGGAAGTGGCGCCTACGGAATCCCGCAGGCGCTGCCGGCAAGCAAGATGGCGTCTGCGGGGGCGGACTGGGCAACCAACCCCAAAACACAGATCGCCTGGGGGCTGAACTATATTGCGGCGGCTTACGGAAGTCCATGCGCCGCACTGCAGTTTCTGTACCTCAACAGCTGGTACTAACACGAGGGAAGTACGGTAAAAACGACGCCCCTGCGCAATGCAGGGGCGTCATTCTTTTCTGCGTCACCTCGGGACAGCGCCTCGAAAA
>MHSZ01000030.1:8394-9783 GCA_001824745.1 Candidatus Terrybacteria bacterium RIFCSPLOWO2_01_FULL_58_14
TCTCGGTCTCGCTCACCCGATATCCATCGGGTACCATGCCCGCTCGACCTCCGAGACGCTTTTCTCGACACTATCCCGAAGTGCGCCCAAACCGATCTGGGAATATTAGGCGGTGAGCACGTAGTGGCTGCGCGGCGCCAACCCCACTCTTCGCAGATTCCCCGCTCGGCAAAGCTCCACGAGATCGTTGCGTACGGTTTTCTCCGACATACCGGGGAAAAGGCCCACAATATCTTTCAATGGCGCGCGGCGGCGAAGCGCGAAGAAATCAAGAATGCGCTGTTGGCGATCGCTCACATTCCCTGCCGCAGTTGCGCGCACGGCCGGCGGCGCCCCGGCGCTATCCGGGCCCAGAAGCGGGTCGAACCCCGCGCCAGAACCTTCGGGTCGGTACGGGGCGGGCCTGGCAGATTGGCCGACTGGCAGATTGGTTGATTGGCTTACCGGATGAACGGGTCTGATGATTGCCGAATTCGTAAACTGCTGTTGAGGTAACGCATCGAAAAATTTTCCTTCAATAATGGCGCCACGAGGGTGTTCCTCTGCCACATGCGCTTCAAAACGACGGTCTTCCTCTTGAAAAGAGGCGGAAAGCTGCGCGAGGTGCCAGAGAATGAGGTCGGTACTCGTTTCGGGAACTTGCCCTCGGCGTTTCACAAATGCAATAAGCGCCCCGAGCGTTTCGAGGCGGCCGATGATTTCATGGAGCACACGCGCGGTGCCGACTGCGTCGCGAGTACGCGCGATGCGGAAACGTGCCGTATCTTCTATAAGCTGAGTTGCGGTATCCTTGAGCCGCTTTCCGAACGCTTCTTCCTGGACCGGAAAACGATCCGCGATGCGGTAAACGCCGAGTGCGATGATCTGCACCCGCTCTTCTGCCGAAACCTGCTCACGAGAATCTCCCATGATCCTCCTTTGTTGTAGCAGCAAGCGATGAGCGGTGTAAACCCCGCAACCCGGTAGACGGCACGCGGCGGGAACCATATCATGGGTGCAATGGCGAACTCGCCGAACGGAAATGCTCACCACGGAGGGGGGCAACCGGAGAAAAGAAAAATCGCTCGGATAGAGGTCGACCGGACGCTCTGCATCGGGTCGGCAACCTGTATCGCTCTTGCAAGCGAGGCCTTCGCGCTCGACAACGAAAACAAAGCCGTCGTGCAGCCGGGATGGAAGAAACACGACGACGAAACGCTCTGGGAAGCCGCAAAGTCCTGCCCCGTATTCGCAATCAAGTTGTTCGGCGAGGACGGGAAGCAGATCTATCCATAGCGAGGAATCTAGAATTTAGAATCTGGAATTTGGAATGGAAGAGGTACCGTACCTGATTATTGGCGGGGGGATTGCGGGAACAACGGCGGCAGAGACGTTGCGGAAACACGATGC
>MHSZ01000030.1:9794-11321 GCA_001824745.1 Candidatus Terrybacteria bacterium RIFCSPLOWO2_01_FULL_58_14
GCCTTGAACTCTCCAAAAGCGATACGCTTTTAGGCCGCACCCCCGAAGAAAAACTCTGGCTGCGAAACCCGGAATGGTACGCCTCTCATCGCATCGAACTGTACTCCGGAAAGAAAGCGGTAGCGCTCGACCATTCCTTGCGACAGGTGATGCTCGACGACGGCACAGCACTTCCCTATCGGAAGTTACTGCTCGCTATCGGCGTGAAGCCGCGCACGCTTGGGTGTCCGGGAGAAGCTCTCACGGGAGTTTTTTCGCTCTCCACCCTTGATGATTTCCGCGGAATCCAGCGCGCCATTCAATCCAGTGAACGCGGGGAACGCGCCATGATCATCGGGGGCGGATTCATCGCTTTCGAGGCCGCGGATGCGTGCCGGCAATCAGGGCTTGAGACCACAGTGCTTCTCCGCGATCCGCATTTCTTTTCAGGATCGCTGAAAGACCGCGCAGGCGCCATGGTCACGCACGCCCTTACCAGTCATGGCATCCACCTCATCCCCAATGAAGGAATCGAGGGAATCGTTGGCGAGGAAACCGTCCGCGCAGTTCTCATAAAGAGCGGGAAAGAGCTTCCTGCGGATCTCGTCATTGTCGGCATCGGCGCGTCCTCAACGGCCGACTTCGTACGAAAAGCAGGGGGCGAGGTTCGCCGCGGGATTGTCACCGATGCAGCGCTCAAAACCAATCTGCCCGATGTCTATGCGGCAGGCGATTGTGCCGAGTTCTTCGATGAGACGATGGGAGAACATACGGTGCTCGGCAACTGGACGAGTGCGCTGCTGCAGGGAAGAGCCGCGGCGCGCGCCATGCTCGGAGACCCCCGGGTACCCCGTACGATCTCCATCTACACCACCTCGGCTTTCGGCCTCGCTCTTGTTTTCCTTGGTGACACGGCGTTGAAAGCCGGACGCCGAACACTCGACCGCGGTGAAACGGGGAGAGAAAACATCACACAACTCCTGCTTTCGGGAAACCACCTCGTTGGCGCGGTACTCATCAACCGCAACCAGGAGCTTCCGGCTCTTACGCGACTCATTTACGATAAAATCGACATCTCCGGAAAAGAACAGTTTCTTTCCGATCCGTCTTCCGACCTTCGGGGATTCTTTTCCTAAACGACGCCCCGCCGCAAGCGCAGTGCTCCCCGTTTCGATTACGATCGGGAAATCTCGCCGCCGCGTTCGAACAAAGTAATCCCGCCGCGGGCGGGATGCTCAATTCCGCACCCCTTCACACTTGCTCAGGGGCGGAATTGGCATTGGCAGGAAACGCCGCCCTTTGGAGGGGCGGCGTCTACTATGGGTGAACCTTCTGCGCGAAGACGCGCACAAGATCTGCGAACTCGTGCGGCTTCACAAAGGGAGCGAGATGCCCCGCACCTTGGATCACGCGCGTGACCCCAATACCAGAGGGCAGGAGGGCTCCGATGCGCTCAAGCGTATCGAGGGGACGGTACGTCACCTCGTTGCCGTCCACTGCAATGATCGGTACCGAAAAACGCTCCAGCACATCAATGAGATCGATGCG
>MHSZ01000031.1:0-11292 GCA_001824745.1 Candidatus Terrybacteria bacterium RIFCSPLOWO2_01_FULL_58_14
GATCCGTGAGCGCGGAAAGGGAAAACAGGCCGTAATCCACATCGGCGGTGTAATCTGCGTCGGTCTGGTAAACCAAACCGCGGCGAAACCGCAACTCTCGGTACAACCGCGAGGCAGTACCATCGCCGAGCGCTGCCGCAAGCACCGCACACGCTGCCTCCTGCGCACTGTTCCCTTCCGGGGCCACGGTGCCCATAAGGATGAACACTTGCTGTCGAGGCAACGCAACGGTTGCAACGGGATCGCTGCCTCCGAGCAACACACACGGTGCTATCGCTGGCCGCGCGAGAGAGGTTTCCGGAAGAAAACCGAAGAAACGCTCGGCGTCGCGGAAAACCTTCGAGGACGAAACGTCACCAGCCACGACAAGTGCCGCATCTGAAGCAACATAGTTGGCGCGCCGGAACCGCACGAAATCGTCCCGAACGAAACGCCGGATGTTTTCTCGCGTACCACCGACGTCCCACGAAAGCGGCGAGTCGGTAAACAGTAATCCCCGCAGTGCCAAATCGGCTCTGTTGAGAAGATCGTCATCGTCGTCGGCGAACTCCTGCAGAATCGCCTCGCGTTCCATTTCAATCACCCGATGATCGAGACGTGCAGAACGAATCATGTCGGACAGCACATCGAATCCGCTGTGGAGATATCGTGCCGGCAACGTGAACACGTACTCCACCGTCTCGCGTCCGGTGAGCGCATTCACGTCGCCACCGACGCCTTCAACAGCTCCGCGAACTTCCATCGGTGTCCGATAGCGCTCCCCTCCTTGGAAGACGAGGTGCTCGATGAAGTGAGCGATGCCCGATGTTTCACGCGTCTCGTAACGAGATCCTGCCCGAAAGGCGATCCGCACCGAGGCGCTATCCAACCAAGGCATCGGCTGCGCCACGACGGCAAGGCCGTTGTCGAGGACGGTAGTGACGGGACGAGGTCTCCGCGCCACGGGCGTATTCCCCCTTTGACAATTTGCTACCTTCCTTCAATCACGCGAGGAGGGAAAGCACAAGGAAACGCCCCCCGATATCCATTGGGGGGCGTTGCGTTTTATGCATCTTCCGCCGCAAGGAGCTGGAGCAACGACTCGCGGTTCCGTTCACGGAACTTCGCGCGCGAGCGAACGCTTTCGAGCTCCTGGGCGATCATCATCGTCGCCATCTTCACGGGGTTTTCGGCAAAGAAGATCTCGATCTCTTCTGCGGTGGCATCGTCCGAAAAATGCCGGATGGCTCCGGCGATGAACTCGCCGATCATCCGCGAGTGCCCGAACCGTTCATGGAGCATACCGAGGTTCTCGCGCACAAACCGCCAGGCCACGTCGCGCGCGGGAGCCCGCAAACCGAGGAATACGTAGGGGCTATCCTGCGGGCGGACGCAGTCGGAGAACGCGTAACGAAGCACTTCCGTGACAAGGGCAGGGTCGCGAACACTGCCGAGGGCCACGAGGAGACGCACTTTCTCTTCGGCGGCGTCTACACGCTCAAACGTCTCTCTGAGCGAGATAAACCCGCCGGCGCCACCGCCCTGGGCTACGGCGGTGAAGACCGCCGCGCGGATATCGGGATGAAGAAGCTCAAGGTTGTCTCGCGCTTTATCGAACCTCCGTTGCGCTTCAGCAAGGACGTCTTCGTGTTGGAACATTGCCGCTGTCGTGAGCACTCGCTCCCGGAGGAGCGCCGTACGCGGGTCATCCTCGGGACGAGGATCCCAACCAACGCGATCGATCACGTCACCGAGGAACTCGCGCGCCCATTGCGCGAACGTTTCGCTACACTGCTCGCCCTCAAAGACACCCGCAACCCACGAGAGGTGTCCGAGGATTTCTGACCATACGCTCTCGTCGGGTTCTGCGCGATACGCAGCGAGGAACGAGAGATAGTCGGCGACCGAGCGGTAATGCGCTCGCATGAGCGCATAGGCATCGCTCACCAGGCCAAGACGGTCGGCGACCGACAGTTTCTGCGCAGCCACCGCCTCCTTCAAGAGCGCCTCTTCCTCCGGGGCGTAGCAGACGCGATAGAAGCCCGCTTGGTCGGGGTTGAGCTTTACGAAACTCGTTCCGCTCGGCAACACCACCCTGGCAGTCCGTCCATTCATGAGAATCGCATTCTCTTCCCCGCGATCGTTCACCATCCCCACCGGAATCTTCCAGAGCGTGCGATCACGCCGCGGCGATGCCGGATCACGATCCACGAGGAAGCGCTCCTGTCGAAGTTCGAGGATTTCATCGTTCCCTCGCCGCTTACGTTCCGCGTGGATAACAGGGAAGCCCACCTGCTTCGTCCAGCTGTCCATCACCGTGGCGACATCGCGACCCGAGGCCTGCGCGAGTGCCTCCCAGAGATCTTCGGTTTCGGCGTTCCCATAGGCGTGGGCTGTGAGATACGCGTGGACCCCCTGCCGGAAAGCGGCCTCTCCGAGGAAATCCTCTTCGAGCATCCGGAGTACCGAAGCGCCTTTGCTATAGGAGATCGCATCGAAGATCTGGTCGATCTCCGCAGGATCCTCCACAGGTACGCGGATGGGGTGGGAACTTTTCAGCGCATCGAGCCCCATCCCGCTGCTCCACTCTCCTTGCACGAACTGGAGGAATACCTCCCACTCAGGGAAGAGTACGTCCAGCGCCTTGTAGGCCATGAAGTCCGCGAAGCTCTCGTTAAGCCAGAGGCCGTCCCACCACGCCATCGTGACGAGGTTTCCGAACCACTGGTGTGCAATCTCGTGCACCACTACCAAGGCGACGCGCCTACGAACTTTGATCGACGAGCGCGAGGGAAGAAAAAGTAGGGCCGGCTCACGGTAGGTGATGAGACCCCAGTTCTCCATGGCGCCGGCTTCGAAATCCGGCACCGCAACCATGTCGAGCTTCCGAAGCGGATACGGGATCCCAAAGTAGTCAGTGAAGTGCTCGAGCACCCGCACACCTGTTTCAAGCGCAAAACGCCCCTCATCCGCCTTCCCCGGAGTCGTCCACACGCGCACCGTCACGCCGTCGCGTGTCTGCGCCTCGATGGACTCGAGATCACCCACGATGAATGCAAGCAGATACGTCGACATCTTCGGCGTTTCCGCGAAACGCACCTCTCGCCGGCCGTCGGTAAGCACGCGCTCGCCGGCAACCGGCATGTTCGAGAGTGCTGCGCAATCCTGCGGCACAACAAGAATGACGCGAAAGGTCGCTTTCGCGGCCGGCTCGTCAAAACAGGGAAACGCACGTCGCGCATCCACCGGCTCAAACTGCGTGACGGCCATCACGCGCTCGGTTCCGCCAGGAAGCGTATGAGTGCTGCGGTAGAAACCCCGCATCTTGTCGTTGAGAATGCCCGAGAAACGCACGACGAGGGTCGCGGGCCCGGGAGTAAGCGAGGCGCTCAGACGCAACGTGAGGAGATCCTTCGCGTCATCTCGCACGATCTCGTTTACGGCCAGCGACCCCGTGCGCGGTTGTCGAACCGTCACGGTTTCCACGGCGAGCTCTTTGGCGTGAAGGGAAATCTCGCTTGCCGATGCCAACACGGTCAGCTCGATTTCCACTTCACCGCTGAATACCGCGGCGTTGAGGTCTGGCTCGAGTCGAACACGATAGCGTTTGGGGATCAGATAGGGAGCGATACGTGATCCACTAGATTTGGTCATGAATTTATCCTCTCTTGGGGATGTTTTCGTATTTTGTCAAAGCGTCCCCTCTTTTGACAATGAACACCCACCCTCCATACAGGGCATTCCTTTCTCCGTCAATAAAAATCGCTATCTTACAAAGGAAACCGCCGCCCTTTTGGGCGACGGAAAAATGCACTTAGGCGTTACTGCCAACGAAATCAACGTCGCGGATGCGCATCGCGGGAATCACGAAGGAGACCGGTTCGAACATTCCGTAGTTCTCCTGCCCGCGAAGGAGGTGGCTTGGCGTCATCCCCTCGATACGCGAGAGCGCATCGAATGATCGCACTCGCAGTCGAAGCGGCGGACAGACCGCACGCGCCTTCCCGTCTTCTGCGAAAAATGTTCCGTAGCGCGTTGTCGCTGTAAAGACCGCTTCGCGCTCATCCGGCATTCCCGGGTAATTGAGGAACGTGGCGATGACCGTCGGTCGGTCGCTCAATGCGATGAGCTCGTCGAAGGTCTTTTCACCGCCCTGCAACACGAGACACCGCGCGCCTCCACTGTGACCGGTCGATTCTACCCCGGCTTTCTTGGCACTCATGCCGTCGTACACCGCACCGCGGAAGCGGCCGTGCTCGATGAATGGTACGCGCTGCGATGTGCGTCCCTCGTAGTCAAACGGAAGTGCGACCACTTCGAGATGCCGCCAATCCTCCGCCAGGGTGACGTTGGAACCGGCAATGATATCACCCAGCTTCCTTCCGCCAAGATACGACGTGCGTTCGTGAATCGAAAGACCGTCAAACGACCAGCTCAGATACCAGAGCCACTCGCCCACCGCGTAGTGGGTGAAAATCGCATCGTACGCGCGCGAGCCTTTCCCGTCTGCGAAAGGATCGAGGACCGGGAGACGCTGCATGAGCGCTGCGCGGCTGAATGCTTCCTCGATCGCGCCCTCCACATCGACTGCGGAAGGCACCTCTGCGGCGCGTTCCGCGTATGAGGAAAGCCCGGCCGTCTCACTCACCACGAGTGCCAAGAACGCGTGCGATGCGGTGTGGTACCGCGAGAGCCCCGCAGTGTTCGCCACGCCTTTCTCGCATCCTGCGGTGAAAAATCGCGCAGAGCCCGTCAACGCAGTTCCTTGCGATGCGCGACGGATCCGATCGAACGCCCGTTCCTTGATCGCAAGATCATCGGAGAAATCGAGCAGTTCTTGGAGACCCAAGATCTCTTCGGGAAGATTCTCCGGCTGGTTTGCGAGATCGGGAAGATACGGGTTCTCCGGCACATCCGACAGCAATGCGCATCCGCGCGCGATTGCTTCGCGAATGGCTTGCTGCGACGTTTCCGCAATCTCGACCGTCGCTGCGCGAAGGCCGTCGCGTACCTCAACGCGGAGCACGGCGGCTTCCGCAACCGGCGTCTGGTGAACCTCTCCCCATGCGGAGCGCATCGTGGATTCACGATACGCTTCGATGTTCGCCTCTCCTTCCACTCCCGCCCGACGCGCCTCATCTACTGCGCACGCGAGGAGCGAAAGCGTTTCCTCTTTTCCTCGCATTACGCACCTCCTCGCTGCTTGCGATTGTAGACCTGAACGTCCCGAAAGAGCGCGGGGCTCGCCTGGTGTCCGGTCGACATGCTCTGTCCGGGCTGACCCTTACCGCAGTTTGGGGTATTGAGCACGAACGATTCGTCCTCACCCGCCACCGCTTCGCAGGACCGCCAGAACGCGAGATTGCTCCCGGTGTAGCCGGCGTTGCGCACGACGCGACCCAGTCGGCCGTTTATGATCTCGTGCGCATGCTGGACGCCGAAGTCGAAGTTCTTGCGATCCTCCGACATGGACCACGAGGTCGTGCCGTCCAGAAGCAAACCGCGATCCACGCGCGAGATAAGCTCGCGAAGCGTCGCCGTTCCGGGCAGAAGCGAAATGTTCGTCATGCGGATCAACGGCATGCGCGTGTAGGCGGACGCCCGCATCGTGCCGTTGCTGTGGCGGTAGAGTTCCCTCCCGACTCGCCGATTGATCTGTGAAACGGTCTCCCGCGAGGTGAGCACGTTCATGAGCGTACCCCGTTCCACGAGGAAGAAACGCTGTGCCGGCACGCCTTCGTCATCGAAGCCGAAGGTGCCGTAACCGCCCGGCGCTGTTGCATCTGCGACGATGTTCACCGCCTCGGAAGCGAAGGGGTGCTCCCCGATCCTGTCAAGCAGCTCATTGATGAACGTGTTGCCCACGTACGTCTGCTCGTAGCCGAGCAGCCGGTCGCCTTCGAAACCATGGCCGGTCTCGTGGACATGGAGCGCCAAGTGCTCCGGCATGACGATGATATCTGTCGTGCCCGGCACGCATTCGGGTGCTGCCATGAGTTCAAGCGCCTCTGCAACGAGGCGTTCGGCAACGGCTTTGCCGTCCACCGAAAGCACCAGCTCAAAACCGCCCGCACCTCCGATGCCATCCAGGCCCCCGAGAGAACGCTGCTGCATCTCGTCGCCGTCGATTGCTACGACAGAAACGTGAAGCGCGCAGTGGCGGATGGTTTGGCTCACATACCGGCGCGCCACACGCCCCCGCTCTGTGGAAGCGAAAAGCTGCGTTGTCCTGCTTGCCCCCATACTGCATCCGCGAATCGCGATGAGGTCGCTCTCACTTCGCAGGGCCGCACAGAAATCGCGCAGGAGCGCGATCTTCTCTCTTGCGGGCACTGTGAAAGGATCGATACGGAACGGTGTCGCATACTCTGCCTCATTGGGCACATCACCCAAGGGCGCGAGTTCAATCGGAAACGTCCGAAGCCGCGCACTCAGGCGCGCAAGTTGGACGGCGGAGTAAACCGCCGCAGCGATATCGTTGAGACATGTGCTCGTGCTCCGCGAAAGGTCCGAGAAGCTCGCAAACCCCCACGCACCGTCGACCAGCACGCGGATACCTGCGCCGGAATCGCTGTCGGACGCCACGGATTCCACCACGTCATCCTTCACCGAGAAGCCCTCCCCGACATCCTCGAGGTAGAGCCGCACATCCGCATACGATGCGCCGAGTCGTTCTGCCTCATTGAGGGCGAGGTCTGCAAAACGCCTCGCTATTCCTGGATCCACGCGTCAACTCCTTTCGGATTGTCAAAGCGCTTGAGTTCCCAGTAGCACGCGGATCAGTATGAGTCAACGAAAACAAAGAAAAATCAAGGGTATGTTATTTCCCGACGAAGTTCATAAGGCGATCGGGAACGAAGATGACACGAGAGACCGCGATATCTTTGAGGTGGCGCGCAACCGCGCTTTCTTTTTCCGCCACGCTGCGTACCGTCCTCTCGTCCGCGTCCTTCTTTACCCTAATCTGCCCGCGCGTTTTGCCGTTTACCTGTATCGCCACCGTCACCATATCCTCCTCCGTCATGGATTCGTCGTAGGTGGGCCACTGCTCTTCGAAAACGCTCTTGGTCTTCCCCAATGTTTCTTGCCACAACTCTTCGCAAAGATGCGGCGCGAAGGGTGCCAGAAGCAATACCAGCGTCTCGGAGAATTTGGAATCTGGAATCTGGAATCTGGAAATGGCGTTCAGGTATTCCATGAGCGCGGAAATTGCCGTATTGAACCGAAAATTCTCGATATCTTCGGTCGCTTTCCTGATCGTGCGGTGTCGCAGACGCTCTCCATCCGTCGACCCAGCAGTTTCGGCCACTTCGCCAGTTCCGGCCTCCGCGACATAAGCGTATACGCGTTTGAGGAATCTCCAGATGCCCACGATTCCTTTTGTGTCCCAGGGCTTCCCATCTTCCAGCGGTCCCATAAACATCTCGTACATCCGAAGCGTATCGGCGCCGTACGCATCAATGACATCGTCGGGGTTGATGATATTTCCGCGGGATTTTGACATCTTCTGATTGTCCGGCCCCAGGATGAGTCCTTGATTGAAAAGCTTCCGAAAGGGTTCGTCGGTGGAGACCAATCCTTCGTCAAAGAGGATCTTGTGCCAAAAACGACCATAGAGAAGATGGAGCACCGCATGTTCTGCGCCGCCAAGATAGAGATCAACCGGCATCCAGTAGCGCTCCTCTTTCTCTCCCACAAAACGTTCTGCGCTGTGGGGATCAAGATAGCGCAGATAATACCAACACGAACCCGCCCACTGCGGCATGGTGTTCGTTTCGCGCCTGGCAGCGCCGCCGCATTGAGGACAGGAAACATTCACCCATTCCTGAATCGCGGAAAGCGGCGATTCTCCCGTACCGGTCGGTTCATACTGCTCAATGTCGGGCAGCAGTACCGGCAGCTGCTCTTCCGGTACCGGGACGACACCGCAACGGTCACAGTGAACGAGGGGTATCGGTTCTCCCCAGTAACGCTGCCGCGAGAAAACCCAGTCGCGGAGCTTATAGTGCACTACGGTGCGTGCTCTCCCCTGCTCCGCAAGCCACGCCGTAATCTTCTCTCGCGCGTCCGCAGAGGAAACGCGGGAGAAATCCCCGGAGTTGACAAGAATGCCATCCATTTCAAATGCTTCGTGAAGTGTTCTTTTTGTTTTCCCATCCGGAGTAACCACTTCACGAATCAGCAGGTCGTGTTTTTGGGCGAAGGCAAAATCGCGTTCGTCGTGCGCAGGTACTGCCATAATCGCCCCGGTACCGTAGTGTCCTAATACATAATCGGCAACGAAAATCGGCAGCTCCTCGCCGTTCACGGGATTTACGGCCACGACCCCCTCAATCCGAACGCCCGTCTTGTCTCCTATCCCCTCCTGACGTTCCAGATCGCTCTTCTGTTTCGCCTCCCGTACGTACTTCGTTGCCTCCTCGTGATTCTCAATCCTCAATCCCCTATTCTCAATTCTCGTCATGAGCGGGTGTTCGGGAGCCACCACGACGTACGTTGCGCCAAAAAGCGTATCGGCGCGGGTCGTGAAGACCCGAAGATGGGGGCGCGCATATTCCCACACGAACGGTTCCTCTTTCGCACAGAAATGCTGTTCACGCGCAATCGCTTCTACGAGCGTCGCGCCGAGTTTTTCTGCCAGCTCCCTGGGTTGTGCCGGTGGCACCACGTCATCGTGAAGATCCGAAAGCACCACAATTTCACTCGCTTTCTCTTTTACGGCGGAAAAATCGAACTGCCAATCCGTACATTGCTCAAGATTCTTTCGTGGATGATCGAGAAATTCAGGGCGCAGGGGCGGGGCGACCATTACGAGTTTTGCGATGGGCTCTGAAAGTTTCGGGAGGAGTTTCAGCGCCACAACGCCGCCCAAGCTATGCGTGACCACGATGGTGTTTCGGGTAAATGCCGCATTCGTGAGGACAAATGCAACCTGCTCTTCGATATTCGGCTCTGCCGGATTCGGCAACGCGAGCATCGCGACTTTATGACCCTCACGTTCGAGTTCTCGTTTCAGCCAATCCCGAAAGTGCCCCTCCGGCGTGCCTTTGTAGCAGTGGAGGAACACGTAGTCGGCGGGGGCCCTGCGTACGGGGAAGACGATTTCGCCGCCTTCGGAGCGGCCGATCCAGTTCCGCTGCATTTCCTTGATTTTTTCGGGCCAGTCGAGTTTTTCGAGATCGGAAAGCAAACGATCAGCGTAGGCCGTGATCTTCAGCATCCACTGCCGGAGCATCCGGCGCTCGACCGGTGTGCCGCATCGTTCACACTTTCCCTGTACGACTTCTTCGTTCGCAAGGCCGGTTTTGTCTTTAGGACAGAAATTAATCGGCGCCTTGGCTTCATACGCGAGACCGCGCTTGAAAAGTTGCAAGAAGATCCATTGCGTCCATTTATAGTAGGCCGGATCCGCTGTACTGATTTCCCGCGCCCAGTCATACGAGAAGCCCAGGCGCCGGATTTGTCCGCGAAATCGCGCCACGTTCCGCTGAACCAGGGTTCGCGGATGGACGCCTTCCTTGAGTGCCGCATTCTCCGCCGGAAGACCAAAGGCATCCCATCCCATCGGATGCAAGACGTTGAAACCCTTCATTCTCGCGTACCGCGCGAGGATATCGGTTGCGGTGTAGCCCTCAACGTGTCCGACGTGGAGGCCCTCGCCTGACGGGTACGGGAACATATCGAGGATGTAGCGCTTGGGTCGCTTGGAAAAATCCTCTGCACGGTGCATCGCACGCTCTTCCCAGTATTTCTGCCACTTGGGCTCGATGGTTTTCGGATCGTACGGCATCGGTTCTATTCTGCGGATAAGGCCTCGCGGGGACAAGGGTGCGGGTCGTTGCTCGCGGGCAAGGGCCGTGCTAGAGCAAAGGCGGCATCGTTGAAAATCACGAAAGGAGTGGCCATGGCCATCACCTACGCTTCGCTTACGATGAGCGAAGAGGACCACGCCGCATTCGAGCAAGCGGTCGAAAAGGCGAAACGGGACCTCGCATCCCGCAGCGTCTTCGAAGTATTCCCTCATATAGAGGGCACCCTCTTCGACTTCAGTCCATCCTGTCCCTCGGGACGACTCACGTCCGTCTCCATCAGTACGACCGAAGGCGTCCGAGGTGCAGTCGATAAGGCCTGTAGCGCACAACGCGAGATCCGCGAACTGGGATGGAGCAAACGCCGGCGCATCCTGCGCCGCGTCGCGAAGATCATCGAACAGCGCAAGTTCGATATCGCGGCCGTCCTCACGCTCGAGGTTGGAAAAACGCGCGGCGAGGCAATGGCGGAGGTACTCGAAGTCGCCGCGATGATCGAGACCTACGATCGCTTCTGCGAAGAGACCGGCTGTTACACCCGGCTTCTCAGTCCGGGGCGAACGGCCCCGTTCGAGCGGAGCATCTCGTCTCTTGAGCCGATGGGACCGGTCGCGGTGATCTCGCCCTTCAACTTCCCGTTCGCGCTTGCGGCAAACCACGTCATCTGCGCATTCCTCGCCGGCAACCCCGTGGTGCTGAAGCCGGCGAGCGACACGCCGATTGCAAGCACGATCTTCGCCGAGATCCTCACCGAAGCCGGAGCACCCGATGGTGCCTGCACCGTCATCTATGGCGGAGGCGGAACCGTAGGTGATGCGCTCGTGCGCGATCCGCGGATTGCCCTCGTCGCTTTCACTGGTTCCAAAGAAGTCGGCCTCGGAATCGACGCTATCTGTGCGGAACTCCGGCAGAAGGGCGTTTCCCGATCCTTTGTCGCGGAAATGGGCGGCAAGAATCCGCTCATCGTGACCGCGAGGGCCGACATCGAGAAGGCCGCCGCCAGCATCGTCAAATCCGTCGTCGGATTCTCCGGCCAAAAGTGCAGTGCGCTGTCGAGGATTTACGTGGACAAGCGAGTCGCCAACGACCTCATTCACGCCATCCTCGATCGCAACCGCATCGCCGCAATCCGTGTCGGTGACCCCGCAGAGCGGACGACGGCCGTAGGGCCTGTGATCAACGAAGCGGCGTTCCACCGCTACCAGAAACTCTACGACGCGGTCCGGGAAGATCCGCGCGCGGTCGGCATCGTCACGCTCTCGGCGCAACCGGGTATTGCCGATCATCTCCATCAAACGACAAGGGGTTACTTCGTGGAGCCGCTCCTCGTCACCGGCATCCCGCACGACGATCCGCTCAACCGAACCGAGCACTTCCTGCCGGTCGCCTTCCTCCATAAGGTCAATGACCTGGACGAGGCGATACGTCTGGCGAACGATACCGAGTACGGTTTGTGCTCGGGCATCATGAGCGAAAGCGAAGCCGAAGTGGAGGGATTCCTGAA
>MHSZ01000031.1:11308-37378 GCA_001824745.1 Candidatus Terrybacteria bacterium RIFCSPLOWO2_01_FULL_58_14
GCGGTGCGACCACCGGCGCCTGGCCCGGCATCCAATCCTTTGGCGGCTGGAAGATGAGCGGGCTTTCGGGTGTCAGCGCCTTCGGCCCCTGGTACCTCACCAAGTTCGGCCACGAGCAGTGCCGGACCGTAGTCCGCGAACGCCAAAAGAGGCAGTAACTACAATGTCCCGATGTACATCGGGACATTTCCTTTGCCAATCTCGCCTGCGAGCCGCCGCGAGAAGTTGCGAGATTGCGCATCCCGATCGTAATCGGGATGGTCGCTTTCACCTTCAGCGCTCCGCCTCAAGAGGGGCTAAAAGCGCGGGAAGCTCCCTCCACGACTTCATCGCCACGATACCATCGAAGACCTGCTGCTCGTAATTCCCGAATGGATCAAAAAGGATTCGACACGGAACGGATTGCAGGTACTGAAGCACTCCTTGCTGGTCATCAACGAACGCCACCACTCCTTCACGGGCACACACGTCATCTTTCTCGGAATCCTGATCTACGAAGAAGAGCCGATCGGAAGGAATAAGCTCGGAGAGTTCCCTCGCAATCCACGTA
Source organism: Candidatus Terrybacteria bacterium RIFCSPLOWO2_01_FULL_58_14 (assembly GCA_001824745.1). Lineage (GTDB taxonomy): Bacteria > Patescibacteriota > Minisyncoccia > Terrybacterales > 2-01-FULL-58-14 > 2-01-FULL-58-14. The sequence continues at coordinate 11,859 of MHSZ01000031.1, forward strand.
CCCGCTCCCGCTCGTCCATCCCCTTTTCTTCGAGAAACGAGAGAAAAGTGCCAACCGCGTTTTCGGAGTTCTTCGAGCGTCTGTAAGACGCCGTCGTTGCGGGGAGAACCGTCGGCGAGCTTGCGGTAAAGCCGATGCTGAAGTTCACGATAGTGTTCCGGCGTCATGAGGTGCTGGAGGACTTCCGACGCCGTCTCGCGCGGCGTGAATGCGTAACCGAGGGACTCGGTGATCTCAAGTTTCGCTCCCGTGTGATCGGCGAGTGTGCCGTCGAGATCCAAACCAAGATGCAAATGCGATGACATATGTATTCACGTTAGCGTGGGAAGAAGAATGAGAAAAGCCCCCGCATGTATGCGGGGGTTCCATTACGAAACAGCGCCGAGACGCTCTTCGAGCATTGCGAGTGTTCGGTCGAGAAGCATGGCGGCGACCTGCCTCGGCTCAACTCCTGTCGTATCCACAAGCACGACGGGTGCGCCGCGACGCTGCCAAAAACGATGCGCTTCACGTGCGATGTCGACAAGAAGCCGAATGGATTCAGGATTCGTGGTTTCGCCCAAAACATCCTCGGGCAGCGCTTTGCTGTTTCGGCGAATCGCTTCCTCGGGATCGCACACGGTGAAAAAGCAGATATCGACGGCGCTGCGCCATCGCGGATCCGTGAAGAATCGCTGGTATGCGCGGGCCGTCGGCTGATCGATTTTCCCCTTCCGCACCCAGTACTCCATCCAGCACCAGGGGTCGTAGAGACCGCGATCGAGGATCAGAAGATCGGTGCGCCGATCGTGCATCGCGTCGAGCACGAGCCCCAACTGGTAGATGCCCGTCCGAACGTTATACTCGGGGCCGGTACGCGGAATGTGTCGCACGACTTCGGCACCTTCTTGCGGGCGCTCCACCTGAAAATCGAGACGCCGGAAGAACGGATCAAAGATATCGATGAGGGTGGTCTTTCCTGCATCAGGAGAGCCGGTAAACTCAAGGATCACCGGTCGGGGAAGTGCTGCATGCTTGATACCCTGGGGATCGAGAAGCTCACGGATACGCCGCGCGCGTTCCGTCAATCTCAGCTCGGCCACTGCACTGCTCCGTATTTGCAAAGTGCTCTCCGCTACCCTACCCCGCTCACAACCCTGCCGCAAGAAGTTTGACGCCGCGGGGCCCGCGATGCTTCAACGGACAAAGAGTACATTCCCAAGGAGCAATATCGAATGGCTGCAGCGAAACCGCGCCCAAGCGACTTTAGCCCGATCCCCGTAAACGAGTTTCTCACGCGCACCGGCATCGACCTTGCACGGATACCCGGATGCGAGCACGTCGAACTCATCGTCTCCCCCCGCGATATCGCGCGTGTCGAAGATATCGCACTGATGCGGAACGAGTATCGCAATCAGCTCCTAGAATCCGTGGGGCTCGCAGAGAATCGTGGGCAACAACTCTACCGCGACCGAGCTATTCATCAACTCCTCATCGATCCGCGCGATCTCGTTTTAGGCCAACGCTACGTCTATCGCCCGAACTATGTCTCCATCGTGGAGGAGCTTCGCGACCTCTTCGAGGGCTTTGGGGTTCGCGGGGGATTCACCCAGTTCTTCGCATGCCGCATCGTCGGCCAAGATCTCGAAGGCCACCGCGTCCTCGCGCACTTCCTCCCTCCGATCCTCGAACGGCATGGCGCGCGCCTCATCTTGATGGACGGCGTTCACCGAAACTATCTCGCCCGGCAAGCCGGCGTCTCCATTGAGTGCCTCGTGGTCGACAACGTCGTTGCGGCATTCCCGTGCTCGACACGACGCTGGGAGACGATTGCCGTCACGGACGTGAAGCCGCCGAACATCGAAGACCGTTACTTCGATCTCGACCGCGGCCTGTTTCGCGACGTGAAATACATCGGCATCGACGGATAAGAGAACATCCCCCGCCTTCCGGCGGGGGCTTCCTTTGCGCTTGCCTCAAAACGAAACCGTTGCTATTCTGCGGCCACTCGCGATCTTTGAAAACCGAGGGTGAGAGGAGACGAAGATAATGGCGCGCACGCGTTCGGCCACTGAACGATTGGTTTCCGCGGGTATCCCCGAGGAACCCTTCACCGGAGAAGAGTTGGCGATCGTGCTCGAGGCGCTCCGAGAGACCATCGATCCACCGCGGCGCAAGAGCGACCCCGCGACGAAAACACTGCTCGTGGACTTCTTCGGTACCGCGAACTCCGGAAAAACGGCGACGACTGCGGAAATCGAACGTGCCTTCCGGAGGAATGGCTACCACGTATTCTGCCCTCCGGAGACCGCGGAGCTCGCAGAGATCCGCAACAAAGCCGTGGAGAATCCAACGGTCTTCCAGGCCCGCCACCTCACCGGTATTCAGCACTACGTGCTGAATCTTGCACACAATCGGGATTTCCACCTCGCCATCATCAGTCGCGGCCTCATCGATATACTCTACTGGTACGCGAAAGGCCGCCTCGACGGAATCTACAGCGCGACGCACTACGCCTCTGTCCGCCGCGTCGTCTTTGAGTTCCTCCGTCTCGATCTCGTCGACGCATTCTTTTTCTTCACCTGTTCAGCGGATGAGGCGATCCGCCGCGAATACGGCGAAGCAACAACCCAGCAACGCGGCTCGAGGATGAACGAACAAGTTCTCGCGGAGGCGCACGTCATCTACGAAGAGGTCCTCGCGGAGGTCGAGAAAAACGTCCCCGGCCTCCCGATCTTCCGGATCGACACGACTAACCTGAGCGTCCGAGAGGTCGCCGATGAAGCGCTCCGGCATCTCGTCCCCACGCTCTGTGCGCGCTTCTCCGTTCCCGAAGGACGCTATCTCCCCCATTCACTGACACTCCTCACGAAAACGGCGAATCGCATCCCTGTTTTCGAGGAGCAACTCAAGCTCCGCGGGCATCCGGACGCCGCCGCTCTCACCCGTCACGGCTGGGTGCACGAACGCAACATTGCGCCTCGCGAAGAGATCTACCTCAACGCCAGGCCATCGGCGCTCGACGATCACGGCGTATTCGATGAGATCGTCCGTCTCCATCAAGAGGATGGCCTTTGGCGCTTCGTGTTCAAGAACCGAGCGGAGGATCGCCTCTTCTCGCATCGCCGGACGATCAACTTCGAGGTGAGCGACGAGGAGTCCCGCAACATCCTTGCGGTTTATCCAGAAATCCTCCGCCTCCGCCATACGCGCCATATCTTCCTCCAAGCGAGAGGCGACGACGGGCACTCCGACCATGTCCTCCACATCGATTTGATCGAGGGTCTCGGAGATTTCACCGAACTCAAGGCGCGTGGCAGCGCCAAGACGACGCACACCCAAGAGCTTCTCGAGCTCGCGACCGCCTTGGGCTTCACGCCCGCCGATATCCTCGAAGGGAGCTACCTCCATCTTGCGCTCGCGCAACAGCACGAACGCGAAGGATTCTGAAACACTACGCCCCGACTACCGTCGGGGCGTTCTTCATGGCGCGGGATAGGCCATCCTAGATGGGAAGCGCGAAGAGGCGTTTCGCATTCTCTGTCGTCTGTGCTGCCACATCGTCAAATGGTTTATTCTTTAAACTCGCGATGTGCTCGGCGACATATCGCACATAGATCGGCTCATTCCGCTTACCTCGGTGCGGAACAGGAGTCATATAGGGAATATCCGTTTCCACCATAATGCACTCAAGCGGCACGTCTCGGATCACCCCGTCCCATGCGGAGTTATAGGTAATGAGGCCGGTGAATGACAATGAGAAGCCGAGGTCAAGATACCGATGCGCTTGCTCAAGCGTTCCCGAATAACAATGTGCAACGCCACGAAGCCCTTGGGGGACGTACGCTGCGAGAATCGCGAGAGCGTCTTCGTGCGCGTCGCGCGGCTTGCCAGCAACAGGCCCGGAACGGCAGTGCTGAATCACGGGTTTATGGAGTTCGATCGCGAGATCGAGCTGTTGCCGGTACGTCGCCTCTTGTAACGCGCGATCCTCTTCGGACACCGAAAGACGATCAACGTAATCAAGGCCAACTTCGCCGAGCGCGACCGTGCGCGGATGTTCGGCAAGCGGCCGCCATTCCGCCTCGTCATAATGCGCACCGTATGTCTCAAACGCAGGGGAATCCTCCCCTCCCCCGTCAAAGTGGGCGGCCTTGAGATGAATTGGATGGAGCCCCACTGCGGCCCAGATATCGTCCGGGTATTTCTCGGCATAGTCGATGGCGCGGCGTGCCGTCCGGATTTCCGAGGACGGTGCGATCATCTTCACGCCCGCCTCAATCGCGCGCCGAATCACCTCGTCCGCATCGTCCTTGAATGCGGAAAACTGAACGTGGGCGTGGATATCGACCAGAAGAGTCATCGACCAGAAGCTGCACGTGTTTTGAGATGACGACGAATCCTATTGAAAAACAGCACCGTCTCAACGGTAAGAAGGGTGCCGTAGTATAGTGCCCCCCATACCAATAATGTCTGTGGCGACTCGCCAAACGATCCGCCGCTGATTTCCGGTTGAAAATCTCGGAGTTCGGGGGGGAAGGGGAAGATCTTTTCAAGAATCTGTGCAGCAAAAAGTGTGGCCAAGAGAAGTATGAGCAGAAGTACAACCGAAAACGCCAATAGACCCTCACGCACAGATGTACGCGTCCAAAAGTGTTTTGCCACGAAACTAGCAATGAAGACGACCGGGATATACCAATCGTTGAACACCCATATGAGCATAATCGACAACGTGACGATCGCTCCTAGTGGGAAATACCGATAAAAAATTTCGTGCCCCCAAGAAGGATGGTGAGTAACTTTCCCGCCGCGCAGTACCCCAGTGGCGACAAGGCTAAGAAATTCAATCATGACGAGCAATGGCCCGATGCGAAATATAAAATCGGCATTCGCCAACGGATTACGCAGGGCAGAAACAAAAAGCCCGACCAGGAAAAAGCCGCTCAGCGCGGATAAGCCAAAGGACGAAACGTCTCCGAAGCTCCAAGAACGAGCGTTCATGCCCTCCATACTTAAGGCCTAGATCCTCGGGAAAAGGGGCTCTCCTTTTTTGGGACGAAGCGTGCGCTCCTCCCATGGCGTCGTATCGCGAGGATCAATGCCGAGCTGTATGAACATCTCGCGCGCGGTCTTCGGGAGAAACGGGACGAGTATCCAGGCGGCATTGCCGAGAAGTATTAAGAGATCTGGCAGAGCTTCTCGCCAGTTCTCTTTCTCCCAGGGACGCCTTTCTTCGACAAGGCGATTGCCGTATAGGACAAGATCGAAAACGCTGGCGAGTGCACGATCGAGGCGAAAGGCCTCGAGTGCCGCGCGGTGGCTCTTCCACGCCGAAGCGATCTCCTCGCGAATACGGTGACCGCGAAGCGTAATCGGCTCGCCGGCCTTCTCCGCAACCGCAACCACGCGCGAGAGGAGATTCCCGAGCCCGTTCACGAGTTCGCCCTCGTAGATTTCCCGGAAGCGCGCCTCGGTGAAATCGCCATCGCCGGTAGTGGGAATTTCTTTGAGGAGATACCAGCGCACTGCATCGGCGCCGTAGCGCTCAATGAGCGCGAAGGGGTCCACCACGTTTCCTTTGGTCTTCGACATCTTCTGTCCTCCGGAGAGGATGTGGCCGTGAACGAGCAGTGTTTTGGGGAGCGGAAACTTCGCCGAAAGCAACATCGCGGGCCAAATCACCGCATGGAAACGGAGAATGTCCTTCCCGATGGCGTGCACATCCGCTGGCCAGAAAGTTCGGAAGCGCTCGTCGTCCCCGCGCCCGAATCCCAATGCCGTCAGATAGTTCGGTAACGCGTCGGCCCAGACATAGATGGTCTGACTCTCGTCGCCGGGCACCGGAATCCCCCAAGGAAGATCTTTTCTTGGCCGGGAAAACGATACGTCCTCAAGGCCCTGCCGAATAAACGACAAAACTTCATTTCGCCGCTCCGAAGGAACAATGTGAAGCTCGTCTTTTTCGATAAGGCCGAGCAGCTCATCCTGATAACGCGAGAGGTGGAAGAACCAGTTCTCCTCTTCAATGGCTTCCGGCGCCGTGCCGTGGTCAGGGCAACGGCCGTCTTTGAGATCGCTCAGCTTCTTGAAGGCCTCGCACCCCACACAGTAAAGCCCCTTGTACTGCCCCTTCCGAAGGTCACCGGCGTCGGCGAGCCGCCGCCAGAACGCCTCGACTCCGGGCCAGTGACGCTCGCGGTCGCTCGTGCGGATAAAATCGTCGTGGGAAATATCGAGGGACCGGGCAAGCTCTCGAAACTTCGCACTCATGGCATCTACGTACTTTTTCGGTTCCAGATCCGCCCCTTGTGCGGCTTCGAGATTCTTGCGGCCGTGTTCATCAGTGCCCGTGAGGAAAAACCGCGCGTCTCCTTCCAGCCCGTGCCACCGCGCGAGCACATCGGCCTGGCAGAGCTCAAGCGCGAACCCAATGTGGGGCGGCGCGTTCGTATAGGCGATGGAGGTCGTGACGTAAAACTTATTAGGCATAAACAGATTCCTGCGTGGTATTCTTGTGCGATGCACGTATATTTTGGGGTTCGATAAGAATGACGTACTCACCTCGGGGCTTTTCTCGACCAATCCGATCAGCAACCTCCTGCAGCGTACCCCGCATCACTTCTTCGAACTTCTTCGTGAGCTCGCGCCCCACCACAACACGGCGCTCGACCCCGAGGGCCGCAAGAAGCTCCGCGATCGTTTTCTTGATTCGATGCGGCGATTCGAAAAGAATGCCGGGGTATGAATTCTCGGCAACGTCCTGAAAATACATCTTCCTCCCTTTTTTCTGAGGCGGGTAGCCGAAAAAGTGGAACTCGTCCATCGACACTGGCGCGAGCGACGCGATCGCCGTCACCGCAGACGAGCCGGGAATCGGAACGATCGCGATGTCGGGCCCGAACTCTTTGACGGCTGCGGCAATAAGGCGCGGGCCCGGATCCGACACCGCCGGCGTACCAGCACAGCTCACATAAGCCACCTGCATTCCTTCCCGCAGCATCGTAAGCAACCGCTCAAGCGCCTTCGGTCCTGAATGCTGATAGTATGGGAAGAGCGGTTTGTGAATGTCGTACCGCGCGAGGAGCTTCCGCGTCACCCGAGTATCCTCAGAGAAAATCGCGTCGACGTCCTTGAGGGTGCGGATTGCGCGAAACGTGGCGTCCTCAAGATTCCCGATAGGTGTTGCCACCATGAAAAGCTTCCCCGGCATCGTCTCTTATCCTAACCCCAGAAAGCCGCTGCCGCGAAACCGTGAACTATGATTCTCGCTTCCCATGTGCTCATCGGGGGGGCGATCGGGGCGGCATTTCGCGAACCCGCCCTTGCCATCCCGCTCGCTCTTGCGAGTCACTATCTTCTCGATGCAGTACCGCATCGAGAATATCGTATCGCGCGGCTCGAAGCGGGGTTCCGCGATCACGGATTTATCGTCGAGCTCCTGGCCGTCTTTGCGGATCTCGCACTCGGTTTCGCTATCCTGCTCGCCCTCGCCCCTCCCCCGCTCGCAATCGTGGCGGGCTTTGCGGCAGCACTCCCCGATGCCGTCACGTTTCTCTCGTTCCTCATGCGCGAAAACGGGATCTTGCGCGCACAACGAGCATTCCACCGCCGAATCCATCTTATGAGGCGCGAGCAGGTTCCCTGGCTTCTCGCGCTACTCACCCAGGGTAGTGCGGTGCTTGTGGGAGTATTCGTGATCCTCGCCGCCGGCTGAGGCCAATAATACGGATAAGGAAACGAAGGCGGTCGCCTTGGGCGACCGCCTTCTCTTCACGGCGTTGCGCCGGTCCTAGATACGCGCCTTTCCTTTCGAGAAGTCACCGAGAAACTCCATGGCCACCGCAGCAAGGGGAACAGCAAGGATCATGCCGATAATACCTCCGAGGCGTACGCCGATGAGAAACGCGAAAATAACAATGACGGGGTGAAGGCCCAACACCCGCCGGTAAAGCATCGGCACTATGAGGTTTCCTTCAATCTGTTGAAGCAAAATGTAGAAGAGAAGCACGAGCACCGCGAGTGCCGGCGCCTGAAAGATCGCGACGAGTACTGCCGCCGCTCCGGACACCACGGGGCCCACGATCGGCACAATCTCAAGCATGGCCGCGAAGATTGCGAGTAGTAGCGCGTAGCGCACACCAAGCACAGTGAGCCCGAGATACGTGATGATGCCAATAAACACCATGAGAAGCACCTGTCCCCTTGCCCAGATACCGATCATCCGCTGCGCCCGCCGCCAGAGATCCACGACGTATGACTCCTCGCGCCCAGGGATAAGAAGGCGCAGGAGCTTCTCGACGCCGTCGCGCTCAAGTGCGAGATAGAAGGTTACGAGCAAAAGCGAGATCGTGGTGAAGACGCCTCCAAAAATCTGGAACGTGAACGCCGGAAGGGCCAAGATCCCCCCCCCGAGAAGGCCCGCGACGCGCTCGAGCGCCTGGCTCACTCCTTGCCCGATAACCCCCTCGGGTGCGATGCCAATCGGCTCAAGACCGGTAACGAAAAGCTGGGCGTAGGCCGGAAAGTTTTTTGCGAAATCCTCGAACTCCTGAAGAAGCGGAGGGGCAACGGCACGCACGAAAAGCCCCAGGGCGCTTACCGCAACGAGCACGACGATGAGGAGGCCCACGAGACGAGGCACGCCTCCGCGTTCAAACCACGTCACCAACGGCGCGATGCCCGACGCGAGCACGATCGCGAACAGCAGGAACACAAGGAGATCGCGGATGAAAAAAAGGAAAAGCAGCGCGACAAGCACGAAACACACGCGCAGAATAGTGCGGATGGAGATATCGATCGTCATATATTCAGCTTACGACCAACAACCGACGACTCACAACAATCATGGCCGTTGATCGTGGGTCATCGGTTGTGGATCAAGACGGAAAAGCTCGATTAAGTTGACGATACCATAAGTCACGGCGATCGTCCGGCCCGATGAGTGCGAGGTTGAGCCGTTCGCGCCGGAAAAGGAGCCGGGCGGCCTCGCGCACCGCAGAGGGCGTTACGCGGCGTATCGCGCGAATCTCTTCCTCGGGTGTCTGGATACGACCGAGGAGAATCTCCTGCGTTGCCGCATACGCCGCGAGCTCATCGGTCTCCTCAAGGCCCAGCGAGAATTTCCCGATCATCGCCTCTTGCGCTTTCCGCACTTCCGCGCGATCCGACAACTGCTTGGTAATCAGGCGGTATTCCTTGAGAATCGCGTCGATTGCCTCCCGCGCATTCGCATTCCTTACGCCCGCGATCGTCGCAAAAGAGCCGGTCTCGGTATCGAAATCTGCAATGGTCCGAATACTATACGCCAGGCCGAGTCGATCACGTATGAGAAGGAAGAGACGCGACGACATCGTGCCGCCCAATATGGTGGCGAGCACATCGATCGCGTACCGTGCGGGGTGCGTCATCGAAACCCCGAGGAAACCCACGGCGATATGCGTCTGATCGGTTTTCTTCTTGTGCGCGAGAACCTGAGGCGCGCGCTGCGAGTCCCGCACGGCGGGATAGTCGGGTGTCATTCCGTCACGGATGCCGCGGAATGATTCCCTCGCGATACGCGCGACCTCCCCGCTTGCGATCGCTCCGGCAAGCGTCACCACCATCGCAGGAGCCCGATAGTAGGTACGAAAATGCGCCACGATATCGCGGTGCTGAATCGCTCGCACCGTGCGCGGCGTCCCGCCAATGTACCGACCCGCCGGCTGATCGCCCCAGAGTACCTTCTCCCATAAATCACCGAGGAAGCGCGTGGGGGTATCGAAGTAGAGATTCAGCTCTTCCAGCACAACGCCGCGTTCACGCTCGACTTCACCCCGGGGAAACCTCGGGTGTTTCAACATATCGCTGACGATCCGCACCGCCTTCTTGGAGTTCTCGGAAGCAACCTTCACCCAAAACCCGGTGAACTCCTTTCCGGTAAAGGCGTTATACTCCGCACCTAGCCGATCGAATGCCTCTGTGAGTGCGCGTACCGTAGGGAAACGCGCCGACCCCTTGAAACACATGTGCTCCAAAAAGTGAGATACGCCCGAGATCTCTTTTCGCTCATACTTTGAGCCGGTCTTCACGAGCACGAGCACGGTAACGGCCCGCGTGCCCTTCATGGGAACGCTGAGGACGCGGAGACCATTGCGGAGTGTGCGTTTGGTATACATGGTCGACATTATGCTGCACTGATTCTCGAGGCGAGCTCGAGCGCGACCCCAGCGCCGGGCACGCGCACCTGGGCTGCGGTATCGCGATCGCGAAGCGTCACGGTGCCGTCTTCGAGGGTTTGGAAGTCCACCGTGATGCACCACGGCGTGCCGATTTCGTCCTGACTGTAGTAGCGCTTCCCGATATTTCCGCGGTCATCCCAGGCAACAGGGAACCGCGGGAGAAGACCTTCATAGATTTCCCGGGCCCGCGCCACGAGCTCGGGTTTGTTTGCGAGAAGCGGAAATACCGCGGCTTTGTAGGGAGCCAGGCGCGGCGCAAGCTTCAGCACCACGCGCCGTCCGCCGTCTTCCTCGTGGTAGGCCTCCAGAAGCACCATGAGAAGCAGCCGCGTGAGGCCGAAGGTGGGTTCGATCACGTGCGGGAAGAACCTCTCACCCGTTACGGGATCGGTGTAGCGCAGATCGGTGCCGGAGTGCTCGGCGTGATTGCGAAGATCAAAGTCCGTACGGTAAGCAAGGCCGAACATTTCTTTGAAACCGAACGGGGTCTCGTATTCGATGTCCACCGTGCGCTTCGAGTAATGCGAAAGTTCGTCTTGGGAGTGTGCGCGTACGCGCGTATGACCGAGGTCAAATCCTATGGCTTGAAGCCACGCCTGTTGTTCTGAAAGCCAGTAATCAAACCAGCGCTCCCACTCCTCGGCGCGCACGAAATATTCGAACTCCATGAGGTCAAACTCCAGTGTCCGGAAGATGAAGTTGCCCGGCGTGATTTCGTTCCGGAACGCTTTGCCGACCGATGCAATGCCGAAAGGAAGCTGCACGCGCGTGGTGTCAAGGACATGCTTGAAGTTCACAAACATCGCCTGGGCAATCTCACCCCGCAGATAAATCGCGTTCGCGTTCTCCTCGAGCGTCCCGATGCGGGTCTGAAAAAGCAGGTTAAAACGCCGCGCCTCCGTGAAACTCTCTTTCTCACCGCAGTGAGGACATGCGATGTGCTCCTCTTGGATAATTTTCGTGAGCGCTTCGGGCGTCAGGCCCTCCACCTTACGATCAGGCAAGGCGTGTTCAATCAAATGATCGGCGCGCTCCCGAGCCCGACACTTCCGACAATCAACCATCGCATCGTTGAAGTTCGCCACATGTCCCGACGCTTCCCATACCTTCGGGTTCATGAGAATGGCCGCGTCGATGCCTACCATATCCGCACGGGTCCTCACGAAACGGTCCCACCACCAATCGCGGAGGTTGTTCTTGAGTTCAACGCCCAAGGGGCCGTAATCCCAGGAGTTGGCCAGACCCCCGTAGATTGCAGACCCCGGATACACGAATCCGCGGCGCTTGGCTAAACTCACGATGGTGTCGAGGTCAGGAGCGGGCATGGGGCAGCTCACTGTCGAAGAGAGAGAAGAACGATCTTGCTCGTACCGTCGTCCAGCGTCGCGCGGAGTTGCCACGTACCCGAGGTCATGGTGTCGGTAGAGAGGTTGAACATGTACTGGTCGCCGGAGACGCGGAAGAGATTGCCCGTATCTGCGGCAGAAATGGAGAGCGCCACCTCTTCCGTACCAATGATGCCGTCAGTGATCTTGGCGAGGAAGAGGTGAGCGGTCGCGGTGGAGACGGACTGATCGTTCGCGTCGGTGAGACGGAACTTCACCGGGAGGGTCCTCCCCTGCTTGTAGATGCCGGAGCCGTCGGCTTTCACGGGCGGAAAGAAACCGCCGAAGTCATAGACGACAGCGAAAGTGATGGTTTCCGTGGTGGTGTTGCCGGCGTTGTCTTGGGCGGTGAGGACGATGGCGTGGGGGCCGGGGACGGTGAAGGAAAGGACGGAGCCGCTGGCGAAGGGCTGGCCGTCGAGGGTAGCAGAGACCGACGCGGCGCCAGAGAGCGTATCTTCCGCCGAGTAGGTGAACGCGAACGGTGAGGTGTTGAGGAGGTACTCCGGATCAAGCGAAATGTGGGCGATGGCGGGGCCAGTGTCGTCCACCACGCCTTCGTCCACGGTGGGCTCCTCGATGGTGCCGCTAATAATATGCACCCTTGTCTCTCCGGGGTTGACCGTGATGTTTTCGACAGGGGTTGCCGCGAAACGCTGGGAGGAGGCGTCATAGGTAATGGCGCCGAAAGTATAGGCTTCTTCGAGGGATGGGAGCGAAGCTGCGATGTCGGGGTGCTCTTGGAAGAATTGTTCGATGTCTCGGGAGGAAACCGCGAAGCGGACCTCGGTACCTACAGGAACGACAATCCACTCTTCGTCGCTCCATAAATCTCCAGATGCGCTGGCCCCAGGAATCTGGATCTCATAATCTCCCGTGGAGTAATTCATCCCCACGTGAAGGCCGTCTGATGTGTACGCATGGAGATCCAAATCCGGCAGGACTTGGCCGTCATCAATGCCCACCGGAGAGCCAAAAGCCGAATGTGAAGTAGGTGCTTCCCGATCACCAGCGAAAGCCATTCCCAATAACTGCGGCAAAAAAACAAGCAATGCGAGAATGATGCTTACGAGAAGGAAAAGGACCAACAAAAACAATTTTCGATTGCGCTTCTCTATAAATAGATCTTTCCTCCAAAGAATCACGAGCGCCAACGCAGAGATAACAAGAAATCCATATACAAAAGGAAGAGCCTCGGGAAAACCGGGTAGCCAATCTTCTTGTGGGCCAACGACTGTAACGGGGACACTTTCGTCGACACGAAGTGGCCCGCCAAATCCCCAAATCCGTTCAAGTAAGGAATCGTCTTGTCGATAAAAGGCGACCACCACATCAGCATAATTACCCGCCGTAAGCTGGACGTTCGCCTGAAAACTATCAACCTGACTCTGGAAACCCATGAGGGTAGCGGAGAATCCTCGAACCGGCTCTATGAATTGTGCGCCTACTCCTTCGAGCGCGGAAGCGACGTTGACGTACTTAACCGGTTGACCGCTTGTCGTTGAAGGGGAGATTTTGTAAATAACCAGAGCGGTCTCGGGAACATTCACGTCCCATCGGCTGTAGAATGGATCATCGGTTCTCGCTTCAAGCAGATAGTAAACGCCGTCGGGGAAATTGTATCTAGCCACCATCTCGCCTGGTCCCGTTGTCTCTAACGACTCAATGGCGTGCGTTCCGAAACCAACAACTTCCTCCCGTAGCCACCCCAACTTGATCTTGTTAAACGATGATAAATGGGCCGGATCGGTCGAAAGGAGTTTCTCAAACAGAGACCCGGCCATAAGATCCCACTCCCCGAGCGACCCGCCATCTTGGCAAGAAGATTGTTTATAGAGATCACAAATCGCTACATCATTCACGAGAAATCCGATACGGTGTCCCAACTCATGCGCCCACTCTCGAAGCTGATCTTCTTCGGCAACAACAGCCCAATGCTGTACGGGCGCCGATGAGACGTATGTCCCCCAATCCTCTGGCCCCCACGCTTCGGTGATAAGCCGATGAGGTTCACTGATTGCGAACACCTCTTCCCGATGCCCAGGATGAACGGCAACGGCAATTTGATAATCGCCGCTGGCGATACCCGCAGCCGCCATCGCGTCCCAAACGAATTGCTCAGTTTGATCTTTCGCACTCGAAATCACAATCTCGAGGGTGCCATCGTCGTTGATATCGACGCCGTGTGGCCCCCTGGTGTTTTCGGCGTATTCTTCAATGGTCTTATCCAAAACAAAATTCTGTCCGGAATCGTCTAAAACCGTGAAATCCAACTCAACTAACCCATTCTCGCAAGGCGCCGTCGGACTCGCCCTCGTCCCAAACGACACCTCGCACCAGTAGTCCTTCATCTTCGGGATAATCTCGTTCTCAAAATAGACCTTGTCGCGGCCCGCCGCGAAGTCGCTCCCCTCCGGCTCCGCCAGGATCACCGCAACCTTGATGGTGCGCGCCGTCTGCACGACGAAATCCACATTCCCCACCGTCCCAAACTCCTGCCAATCGGAAAATGTGCCCTGATCATCCATCGCCCTCGCCCGCCACTTATATTGTCCGTCGGCCAACCCGGATCGAGTGACGGAGGCTGCGGTGCCTGACGGCACGAATGCGCTCTCGGCGATCCCGCCGTCGAAGTTCCCGGTGAATGGCTCGGCGAACTGCCGAAGCTCGATCTGAAGCTTAGCCGAACGATCTTCGGGGCTCGAGGGGGTTGCGGAGAACATGGCGGTGTCCTCAGTGGTCGTGGCGCCTTCGGCAACTAGGGTAGCGGCATCGGATTTAAGCTGTTGTAGCGCATTGATCGTCGGCGCTTGGAGAACTATAGGAGGACCGAAGTTGTAAAAAGCGTCTTTTACGTTTGCGTCAAGCGTTATCCAAGAATTATCGCGCGTGAGTTGCCCGGGAGAGGAAACGGGGTTTGAGGAGCCGTATATCGCCACCGGAATGGAATTCTGGGAAACCACCTGCAGGCCGTAGCAGATGCCCGCGGTAGGCGCAAAGGGCACCCAGGTACCGTCGCTGTTCGGAACATCGCCGCTTACCCAGGTGAACTCGTACGAATCAACGCCGCCGCTGTTGATAGCCGGAAGCGTTTGGGAAACCCTGACGTAGCCATAGAACACAGGCGGGTCTTCGCATGCGCCCCCGGCGACGGAAGGATGCGAGAGCTGCATGAGCCGCGCCTGAACCTGCGTAGCGTTCGTGCTCCGGAGGAGTACCTGCACGCCCGCGCTCGCCGCTTGGAAATCCGTTGGCGTTTGATTCGTGAGCGTCTGCCGCCAGTCGGTCGAGGCCGCCGTGCTCGTCGAGGAAAAATCCAATTGCCCGATATCGGCTAAGACGAGTCGGGGCGCTAAAAAGAAAACGGCGAGCAACGATAAAGATATAATAAGTAGTTTTTTCACAAAAATGCTTTCGTTGCTGCTTTCATTCTATGCTTATGCGCACTCGTCGGCAAAAGGAGATTTTGGGAAATTTTGGAAGTATTCTCGAGGGCTAGCCGTCCTCGGTGAACGGCGGCGTTTCCACCAACTAGAGCTGCACAATCCCCTGCTGGGGAGAAATCTTCGTATCGTCGGGAACGGTGCTGTCGACTGCGGCATCTTGCGCGTCGAGCGTCTGCGACACGAAGGTGTCGAGCCCTGTTGCGCTCACGGCGGTGAGGAGTTCTGCCGTATCTCCGACGTCTTCTTGGCGCGGGGTGAGCACGATGCGGAAAGAGATGCTCTTGGGAGACGAGAGGATACCAACGCCTGCAGGGACATCCCCCACCGTCCACTGCACCTCGCTCGTCGCCGGATCGTACACCACGTCCCCGACGCCCGAAGTGAGAAGCGCCTCGTACGTCACCGCCGGCCCCAAGACGACGCGCGCAACCACGTTCTCAAGGCCATTTGTTCCTCCCGTAACGGTGAGGGTAACGGTATAAGAGGTTTGCTGGCCTACTTTCGGCGGGATCGAGCCGCGATTATTTCCCCCCGGCGCATCGAAGTACCGCACCTCCGCATCAACTGCCAACTCCCCTACAATCTTCAGAACGAGACGGCGTTCCCCAAGAACTCGTCCCCCGGATATTGTCCTCGCCCGTACAGTGATCGTCTGCTCGTCATCTTCAAAGCTCCTCATGGGTACGTCGGAGGAAAGGCGCGCTCGAAACGCGATCTCTCCGGAAGCGCCCGGCCCCACCCGCTGGAGCGCTAAGACGTTCTCCGGCGCCCAAACGAACTCCCCGGAGACCGAACGCGTGAACCGTTCCGGCGACGAGACGGATTCCGGCACAATCGCCTCGTGGGCGAATGCAAGCAACACCGAGAGATCTTCCAGCGGCTCACTCGTGGCATTCCGGTAATGGAGAACGAGATCGACGTTCTCTCCTGGCGCCACGAGTGCTTCAGCGGGGTTCTCCTGCTCCCGATAGACGACATCTAAGGGAACGGCGCCGGCGCGGAGATTGAGATACTCCCGAACCTCTCGCGAAGCGCTGAGCGAACGCCGTCCTTCATCGAGAAAGCCGATACGGGCCGTAAACTCGCCGCCGGCACTTCCTGCAGGAAACGTTCCCGTCACGGCAATCTCTCCTCGCCGGCCTGCCTCAAGCATTCCGAAGTCCCAAAGCCCTCCCGCGTCGGGAACCTCCGCGGGTCTCGTACGGGTCACCCGGAATCCTTCCGGTATCAGGAGTGTGAGGCCCACAGGACCGATGGGCGCTTCTGCGCGAGAAGAAAACCGGAGGAAAAACGTAAGCGGCTTCCCATCGCTCGCGTCGGCAGGAAAGGAAAATGAGAGATCAAGGGGAAGTTCACGGAGGCGGACGCTCGTTTTCGCCTCGCGCGTAAACACCGCGGAGAGCTGTCGCGGCTGAAAACGCGCGCGGGCGACAAGCTCGCCCGAAGTCCCCGCGTCCCCCATAACCCGAACCCGGAAACTAGCGGCGGTCTGCGCGCGCGGTGCCAAGGTTTCGAACGTCGTTTCCGCACTCTCCTGCAGTGTAAATTCCGAAGGGAGATCCAGTGCGATAGTGCCGCCACGAAGCGTGGCGCCCGTGTTATTCGTCACGAGAACGCGCACATCCGCTTCGGTGCCAAGGTCGAGCTCTGCGGGTGCTTCAATGGCAATGATGACACCCGAGGAATCGAAACCGAAAGTGCGCGCAAGAAGGAACGCGGCGACGATTGCCGCCGCGCCAATCAACGCAACCGCGGTAGCGCGCGGGGTGAAAGGGAATCGCATAGCTTTCCGTCCTCATCGTACCCGAAAATCGTCTCCCCCGCACATAGACGCGGCGAGGGAAACCTTGGCCGAAGCGGCCGGAAGATGCCAGGAAGCAAATCGTCCAAGAAAAAGGGCGAGTTCGCGCACCTCGCCGTTGCTTACGGGAATTCTCCGTGCGCCAAGATCAGCAAGCGCTCTGGACGAAAAACTTCTGCTATCCGTGAGATCCGAAGCGCAACTCCCGCAGAGAACGCCGCCTGCAGACGGGCTCACTGCGGCAAGCCGATCGGCGCTTGTGCATCGCACGCATTGATCGAAGGGCGGTGCCAACCCCGTAAGCGCCAGTGCCCGGAGGAGAGCCGCTGCCACGCGTCGAGCGATGAGCGACCCTCCTTCGCGAGCAGAGATCGCCACGTGGAGATCCCGAAAGAGACGCGTGGTGGCGGCATAGAGGCCCGACTCCGGCGCGTCGGGGAGCCCTTCAGCCAATACTGCAGCGACCGCCGAAGCCCCCGAAAGTCCGTAGAGTGAGGATCGCAGACCGGAGAAAGAAAGGAGCGGAACTGCACTTCGTACGATCCACTGACGCCTCCCCAAAACGAGGGTGAGATCACTTACCGTGAAGGGAAGAATGCCGGCGCGGAGACGAGAGGATGGCTGACGCGCGGAGCGGGCAAAGCCCTCGACCCTCCTCCCCTCTCGGGTGAGAAGTGTAACGGAAATATCGGCCTCGCCTACCCCCTCGCCGCGGAGCACAAAAGCTTCCATAACACTATCCGCTGTGCGAAAAGCACAGCCGTCACTCTATCACCACACGGGGAATGTGCCGGAGGCGTGGCGGATCACTCTCTTTGAAGAAATCGATGGCGATCACGTCCACCTGCCAGGGAGTATCGCTTCTGCCCTGTATGGCGAGCCAGCGCTGAGCTGTCTGCCGTATCTTCTGCAGCTTCGCCCGAGAAACGTGGATCTCTGGCCGGAAAGCGGCCTCGGATCTCCTCCCGGCTTTCACTTCCACAAAAATCGTATCGCCTCCTCGTTGCGCGATAAGATCCACCTCCCCAAGGAGCTTCCCGCTCTTCACGCTGCGAAAGCTCCAGTTCCGCGCGAGGATACGGCAGCCCCTATTCCGCAAATATGCCTCCGCGAGCTCCTCCCCCTTTTTTCCTAATTCTTGTTTTCCCATTTGTTCTCTCGCGGGGCGCGAAGCGTGACCGCTCGGAATGGTTGGGCTTAGGTCTGGGTTCCGAGCGGGCGCGCGGAGCGCCGTCGCGATCACCGCGTCTTTTCGCAATACGCTACGAGTCCCATTCCTCTATCGCCTTCTGCCACCGTTCAAACGTGCCGCAATCGTACCACTGGCCCCGATAGGGAAAACCGTGGAGCTTCCCCTCGGCGGCGAGTTTCGGGAAGAGATCGTGCTCAAGCATCGCAAACTTCGGCCGAGAGAAATCGTGATATGCGAAAACCTCCGGCGTGAACAGGTAGAGGCCGGAAGAAATGAGATTCGTCGGCGGGTGCTCGGGCTTCTCGACGAACTCTCGAATGCGCTGTCCGTCCATGACGGCAACGCCGTAGTTTTTGGGCTCCGGGTGCTCGACGAGCGCAATCGTCGCCGGGGCCCCATGGGCTCTATGGAATTCTCGCATCGCCTTCAGATCAACGCGCTTGAGTTCATCGCCATTCGTCACGAAAAACTCTTCATTACGCACGAAATGCGCACTGCCGATGAGTGCGCCCCATGTGCCCATGGGTTCAATCTCCTCAAAGAAACGGAAGGGGTAGTCGCGCCACCATCTTCGGTACCACCAGTGGAAGTCCTCTTTATGCTCCGCGCTGATGGAGATGCCGATATCGTAAATCCCCTGCTCGAGAAAAAGTTCCACGAGATAGTTCAAGATCGGCTTTTTGCGCACCGTCAGCAGGGGTTTGGGTGTCTCGAGCGTGACGGGATGGAGCCGCGTGCCTTTGCCGCCCGCGAGAATCAACGCCTTCATGGCATCACCGTATCTTGCAGCCAGGAAAAAGTGAAGCGGCTTTCCAAGAAAAGCCGCCCGCTCGCGCTACGGAACGGAGCCTTCAGGCCTTTCCGCAGGAGGGACAATGGCCCATGCCCACGTAGCGCAATTTCCCGCACTGCGGGCATGCCGCACGGATCTGCTTCCCGCAACCGGGACAAAAGCTCTCCGCAAGTTCCAAGGGGAACTCGCACGCTGGGCATTTCTTTGCGCGGAGCCGTCGGAGGCGAACCCGCTCTGGCGCAAACACTGCTGTCTGTAAACGGTAGACGCTGCCGCCGAAGATGGCGACCGCGATGAGCATTCCTATGTAGTAAAGGAGGGTGCGGAAAATCGCGAGTCGCTCGAGCACCGAAAAGAGGAAAAGGAGGAGGTCGGCCAGGAACAAACTCCAAAAGTAGACGAGGAACACGCGGGACAGGAGCAAGGCGGCCACGGCGACGATAGGGATCGCGATGACGGTATGAGGGCTCGCGCGTCCGTGGAGACGCCGATAGAAACGCAGCGCGACTCCAAAGAATGGCACGGTGAAGAGCAGTTCGAGGAGGAACACCCAGAACTTGTATCCGGCCCACGCGCGTTCGTACGCATCGCCGGCAACACGATACGCGGCAGTAAGCGGCGGGAGTTCCTCGCTATACTCGGCTTCCGCGCGCTGAAGATCCTCCTTTGCCTGCGCGCGCTGCCCGTCAAGCGACCGAATGGTGGCGCGGAGTTGTTCGGGTACGGCGCGGAGCGCCTCCTCGTCTGAAATGCGCTCGAGCAACGAAATATTATACTGGCGCTCGTACTGACGAATCTGGGTTTCGCTCTGATTGAGCTTCGTCTGCTGTGCTGCGACGCGCTGCTGTGCATCCGCTGCGGCGCGGAAGGCGTCGGGAACACCCGCCTCGCGCTCAAACGAAGAGAATGTGCACCCGCGAAAATCGTCAAAAATGTAGGAAGGAAACGTTTCGGGGCGCTTGGGATCCAGAGATGCGACGAAACGGAGATCCCCCCGCGTGAATGCCGGCTCTTCCACGGCAACAAAGCACGAAGAAAGACGATCGGGCCTCGCCGGGATTTCTCCGAGATCATCGAGTCCGCGCCATCCGAAAAAGAACAGCACGATCGTCATCATCACGAGCAAGACCTTTCCGAGAAAGGGCGTCGGGTGTTCCTCGGGTTCGAACCCGGAGGCGCTCACGGAAACGTCTCTCTTTTTCGGAGATTGCAGGAAACGCGGGAACCAAAACATGCCTGCTACGGGAACGGTCCTACCGTACGATCACCACCGTACCATAATAAAAAGAAGGGCCCGAATCCTTTCCTCGGGCATCGGCCGTCCGTGTGTCGTCGTTGCGGGATCCACGACGAGGGTTGCCGTTCCTACGGTGCGGCTGCAAACCACACATCATTGACGCCATCGCCTGTCGCATCGCCGGGTCTGCCGTCCTGAAGATAGTAGTAGAGGGGCTTGGTGTCGTACGTGACCTGACGTTCGCCGCTCAATCGTTCCATGGCTCCCAGGGTGCCCCGTACGCCTTCCCCGCCAACGAGTTCTTGCCCCGGCGCGAGCGTGAGTGGCGGCCAGTTCGTCTCACAAACATCTTCGCAATGACTCACGTTCGGCTCATCGTTCACGAACACATAAAGCGTCATGCCGTCCGGACCGGTCAGGATTTTTCCCAACTCTTCGTGTTCAAAGACCTGAACGAGCGGCTCGCCGCGAATGCCCGCAGACCCCTCTTCCCCCGGCCCTAAAGCATCGGGTGGGGGGGGAGATAAAAGGTAATATGCCGCCGCCACAATGGCCACGGCGACCACGACGAGGACGGGAATGAACGGCTTCACGTTCCGCATAGACGAGAAAATGAGAAATCGATCGCCACGCCAAGAAGCACGCCGGCGTGCTTGCTTCAACGAGGCGAGAGCGCCGGGATCGCCCAACGCCCGACAGGCATTATTTCTTCTTTCCCATGATGCGGAACATCTTCGTTCCGCACACGGGGCAGATCCCCTGCATGGCTGTACGATCTTTGCCCATGGGGACCTCTTTTGCGCCCGTCATCTCGCGCTTCTGCTTGCATTTGACGCAGTATCCTTCGACCCCTGCCATACGATTTTCATTATACCACGGCCGGACGGCCGCAAGGATGCCCTGTGGATGGAGCCCGAAACGAGGAACGGCGAATAGGCGTAGCGGGTATTCACCAAAAATAGACCGCAATGAAACTGCGGCGCACTCGTGGACCACCCATTCCTTACTGGGGAATACCTGAAGTGTTCGGGCTAGGAGACGTACCGCGATCTAAGACCTTCCAAGCGACCGCGTAGAGGACCGCGAGAATGGCTCCCACGATGAGAATCCTGGAGAGCTTATCGATATCCCCGAAATTCTCAAAAAGGTTATGCAGCACCAGCAAATCCGCGGTGAAGAGGAGTCCTAAGCTCACTGAGAATACCGAAGAGACGAGTATTCCGACAATGATATACGCCACCGCAAAGATGAAAAGGACAAGCCAGTAGTTGAACACATCCTCCTGTTGAAGATAGGAAGCGGCAAAATACGCGAAGGCGGCACTAAAAAGGAAAATGACGCCGCCGAATACCAGCTTCAATGCGATATTCTGCTCTTTCATGCCAGCTTATCCTTTAACTTCACCACCGCGATGCCAATAGCGACCACCAAACCAAATCCGGCGGCAATCACGCGGGCCGCCTCCCCCAAGGCCCAAAGTTGTGTATAGACGTAAAGCAGCACCAGCGCCCCGCCCAGAATGTTCGCGTACATGATCGTATGGTGCCCCTTGAGAAACATCCCCCATACCGCCAGGCCAAATCCCAACACCAGGCCGAGAATAACCCCTGCGAGCGATTTGTCCGTAAACTCCACAATGTAGCGTACAAAAATAGGCAAAAGCAGGGCGATGGAAAAGATCGCCGCATACCTCCGTACGGTCTCGAGTTGTTCCGAAGCCGTGAGCGTCCGCGCCTTGGCGCGGAGAGGATTATTCCGAGAGAACACGAACCAAAGAAGCGCAAAGGGGAGAAGCCAAAAAATCAGCCCCATGCCCATGCCGAAAAAGGGTCCGGGGCCTCCGAGCATAGCGTCGGAAAATACCACGAAAACAAGCCCCACCGCAAAAATCAGGAAGGGCCAAAGCAAAACCGCTGCGAGTGCTAGTCCCATAGGTCTTTTTTATCATACCACGCCCAAGGCGTTACAAGTTCGCCATGGGGATGGCCGGTGAAGCGAAGAGAGCGCCACGGGATTCAGTCCTGTCGCTCCGGCGGGGCGGCGTATTGCCACCGGTCAAAGAGTGTCTGCAGTTCCTTATAAAAACTCGGGTCGAGATCCTCGCGGATAATCCGCTCATACCCCCTGCGATGATTCGCAAGGTAATAGTGCACATACTCTTTCACTCCCGCAGGCGAAGAGAACAGCCCGCGAAAGTCCGCCCCGGTCTCTGCTTGTGTCCTCCGCATTGCCCGAATGGCCCATGCCCATGCCCCCCGCTCGCTTTTGCTCCGGTTTTTTGCGATCTCTTCGTCGAGCAGCACTGTGTAGGCAGAATCCCGCGTATTCCGTTTCTCCTCTTCCAGATTCTCCCACGCATCGTTCTCCTCACTCGTATCGTTTACTGCGTGTCCGATTTCGTGGAGAAGACCGAGAATATCCTGCGGTGTTTTGAACTCACCACAGAGCACCATCTTCCTATCGGGGCTTGCGGCCCAATCGTTGTCAAAATAGTCAGCGAGGCTCTCTTCCTCAGGATGTTTCTGGAAATAGGTCGGGGTCACGAACTTCCAACCCTCAGGCAGCAGGGCGCTAAAATCGAGAACCGCCGCGCCGTCCTTCTCCAGCGTGATCATTCCCTGCCCTTTGTTGCTCTGCCGCGCGATGAACTTCTCACCTCCGGGAAACGTATGGCGAAATCCGAACGGCACGCGTCCTTCGCGGAACTCCTCCGAAGGCCTGTCCCGCGCCTCCATTTCGCGCTTCTCTTTTTGTGAGAAATGCTCGAGGTGAAGTTTCCGTTCGTCCATAGCTCGTACGCCGTTTACTGCGGTGGGGAAAGTGTCTCCGCGATCGACACGTCGGCTGGCGCAAAATCAAACCGGGAAAACTCGCTTGCGGGAACCCTCCGAATCTCGTCGTGGACATTCGCCTTTACTTCACCGTGAAGACGCGTCGCGCGGTATCCCAAAACACGAATTGTGATTTTTTCGTCCTGAAACACACCTTCTGCGACAAACTCACCCACTGCGACCTTAATTCCAAGTTCTTCCTCTAATTCTCGCATCAAACAGGACTCCGGCGTTTCCTGTATTTCCACCTTCCCTCCGGGGAATTCCCATTTTCCTGGAAACGGTTTTCCTCTGGGGCGCCGTGCGATGAGAAACGTCCCGTCCTCTTCGAGAATCGCCGCTGCAACCACGATCTCCTGCATACACTTTAAAAACTACGATCTGGTGGACCTGAGGGGATTCGAACCCCTGACCCCTGCAATGCGAATGCAGTGCTCTACCGCTGAGCTACAGGCCCAATATGCGCGCATCGTAACGCGCCCCCCTCCCCCCGACAAGACAAATGCCCCCGAACATCGGAGGCATCATTGCGATCTACGAACACCTAGCCGCCTTGCAGCGAAATCGCATACCGCCTGGAGCATAAGGAACCCAAAAGCGACGCCACCAACAACTGGCCACGAAGGAAACGCAATTCCGCTCAGTGCCGCGGCAACGAGCGCGCCTGCGATCCAGTCGCCCCAGTCAAGCACGTACCCTTGCTGCCCTTCGCCAAGACCGATGCGGCGCTTCACGAACGAACCGACGAGATCTCCGCCCACGACGCCGACGCCAAGCGCGAACGCTCGGAACATCGCCGGCCCCCACGCCTCGCCGAACGCGTCGACCGCACCGAACGGAATACCGTAGCGAAGCTCGATGCTGTAGAGGTTTTCTGCCGCGATGCCGGCGGCGTATAGCGCCAGAATCGCGCCACCGAGGGTCTTGTGGCTCCCGAAGACGCGGCGGCCAAACAGCCGTCGCCCGCCATCGAGCGAAAGCGCGAGCGGGCGCAGCCGGAGCGTCTCAAAAACAAAGGCGGGAGCAGCGTTCGCGATGAACGCGATCATAAGGACTGCCGCGATAGCCACAGCACCTCCTTTACTGAAATGTGCTACCCGCTGCGTAACACGCAGCAGGAGAATAGGAAAGGCCCTCTCGGAGATTGCCGAGAGGGCCGCGCCGTTCCTTATCGTTCGTCAACGATGCGGCGCTCCTTCAGTTCCGCATCGGTGCCGAGCTCCAAAATGAGCGCCTCGTAGGGCTCCACAAGGATCTCGTCGAGCGTCACCTCGGTGCACATCTTGAAAGCGCGCTGGAGTCCCCGGAGGGTCTCTGCGACATCGGCGCCGTCATCGAGTGCCAGCGCAGCGACGAGGGTATCGCGGCTCCCGTCATTTCCGATCGTGATCTGCCAAGCGCGCACTGCCGGTTCGTTTGCGAACAATCGCGCGACATCGTCGAAATCCACGAGCGTACCCCGCACGTTCTTCAGCATATCCGACGAACGGCGCCGGATCGGCGGGAGGATCCTCGGCGCGCCCGAACCGCACGCAGGACACGGTTCATCTGTGAGGATTGCGACATCGCGGGTTCGCCACCGGAGTACCACCGTTCCGTGGCCAGAGAGGGGCGTGAAAAGCACTTCCCCTTCCTCTCCGGGTACGCAAGGAACCGCCTCCATCACAGCGCCGTCGGTATTCTCTTTGATGCGTACCGTCTCGATGATCGCAAGATCAGGATCGCAGTGGTAGCCGACCGGCGTGCCTTCGCGCGCGCCTTCAAGACACTCCAGCATCGCGAGCCGCGCTTCCGTGAAGCCGTACGATCCGACCACGACGGGATCTTTCGCGCCAGCGGCACAGAGTGCCGCAACAATACGCTGACGTTGCGCCTCGGTCATGCCCTCGCCGCCCACCACGACACGGGAGATGGAAGAAAAATCCTTTCCTTCCGCGGCCGCAAGCGCCACGAGCCGTTCCACATAACTCGTGACGCCGAAAAGGACGAAGGGCTTGAGCGTCTCGATGGCGGCGATCCGCTGCTCTGTCGTGAGGCCAAGAAGCGGCAGCACCGCAGAAGGCACTGCCCGCGCTCCCTCGACGCTAAACACGTGCGCGAGATGGAGGGCGACCGGAAAAACACTCACGCCAATGCTGTCCCGAGGAATCTCCAGCATGGAGAATATTCCGCGAGCGGCCTTCGCGACGAAACCGTCAAGA
This sequence comes from Candidatus Terrybacteria bacterium RIFCSPLOWO2_01_FULL_58_14, assembly GCA_001824745.1. Taxonomy (GTDB): domain Bacteria; phylum Patescibacteriota; class Minisyncoccia; order Terrybacterales; family 2-01-FULL-58-14; genus 2-01-FULL-58-14. The sequence goes on from MHSZ01000031.1 coordinate 36,941, forward strand.
TCGAAGCGCGTGAATACAAACGCGGTGCGGGCAGACGAGCGGCCGGTCGTAAGTGTATAGACCACGGGCCGATACTCTCGCTCGAGGAATTCCCGCAACGCTGCACTCCGCCCTCGCGCGCGAACCGCTGCCGCAAGAAGATGGGCGGGGTCGGCGCGGAGAAGCGAACCGAGTTCTGGTTGGAGTACGAAGTCGCGATCGCGCCCGACGATATCGCGCTTCTGCGTGATCAGGCCGGGAATGCGCTGGAGGTCCGCCACCGAATGAATGCGCGCGGGCGTGATGCCGAGTTCTCGGAAGCGTTCACGATAATACGGATGGTGGGGAACAATCTCGCGCTGAAGGTAGCGCCGGAGTCGCCTGTCCTGGCGGCATCGCCAAGGTGCCGGGTGGTAATGCTTCGTGAGAGGCATCGCTCTCTCCTTTGATTAGAAAAGT
>MHSZ01000031.1:37463-41390 GCA_001824745.1 Candidatus Terrybacteria bacterium RIFCSPLOWO2_01_FULL_58_14
GCGGGAACATCATCGCCTTCCTCCACTTGCGCGCGGAGATCTTTCTCTTCGAACATAGCGAGTATGAGTTAGGGCCCCGTGATGCGCTGCCGAATCTGTCTCCCCGGGTGCCCCGATGTTCTTTTGCAGCAACGCTCCCTCGACGAGCGGGAGTTTGTGGCTCCAACGCTACGGGGCCCCTCTTCTCTTGTCAAGAACCCCATAAGACAAGGAAAAGAGCCCGAAAGGGGCTCATGTCCGCGATTCCACTTGGAGACGTATGACCTTTGCCCCGCGATCGCAGAAGGCCTTGGCATAGCCGCGCGCCTCACGCAGGGAAGAGAAGTAGAGCGACGCCATGAAGATGTGCGGCCGCTTGAACTGGCCGTTTGCCGTGAGCACCACGTAGTGGCCGTCCGGTTCACGAACCAGCACCTCGCAGTCGAGTAGGAGCCGCCAGAAGTCCTCCACCACCGCCTGTTTCCACGATCCGTCGCTGTAGTGCACGTTCTGGTAGTCGAAGAACGCCTGCCAATCGGCGCACCAGCCACGGACCGTCTCTTTGAGGAAGCGTTTCGCGTCCTGTTTCGTCGCTTCGCCGCGAACACCCACGCTCGTCTCCTTTCCCAAAGAACGATATCCTCTCGGAGGATAACCCCACACGCTGCGATTTGGCAAGAGGTGCGGCCTTCACAGCGCTTCGGTTTCCTGCACAATAGAGAAGATCCGGGGTGTGGCCTAGCGGTAAGGCGACCCGATGGCCATCGGGTAGATCGGGGATAAAAACTTCCGTATGCGGCCGGGGTATGTCTACATTCTCCAAAGCCCGAACTGCCAGCGATGGTATATCGGATCTACCATTGATCTAGAAAAGAGAGTACGTGAACACAACGCAAATAGAGTTTCCGCTACGCGGAAAAAGGGGCCGTGGCTTCCTCTCTTCGTCCAAGAATATGAAACGCTGCAATCCGCAAGGAAGATCGAGGCGTGGCTGAAAAGACAAAAGAGTCGATTGCTTCTCCAGCGAATCATTCGCGAAGGCAATATTGCCAAACAAATTTCACGGGGTGTGGCCTAGTGGTAAGGCGCCACGTTCGGGACGTGGAGACCGGCGGTTCGAATCCGCCCACCCCGACACCAACGAAGACAGACAAATAGTCTAATATGTTTCTATCCCCGAAGCGAGACATTGCGGCGATCCGTAAAGTCGGCAGAGATATTGGACAGCGCTACCCGACGATAGGTGGCGTCTTCGCTATCTCCACGATCGTCGTGAAATGGCTTTTCGTAGCGGGAGCGATCGGACTCGTCTTTCTCTTCTTTCTCTTCGTGGTCAAAACGCTGGATACTAAGCGGGTGGAAATGGAGTGTGGCGGACAGCCCACGACCCCCTGGTTGCCGCGGCGAGTTTTGGATTTGACGTGTATCGAGCCGGATCCTCGCATCGACGAATACCTCCAAAGACACGGCATTCAAGCCACGGACCCCGAGGAACAACGTAGGGCGTATGAGGAGTGCCTAACTCAAAAAACGGCTGAAGAGAGAGTATATGAGGAGGCCAGAATCGCCCGCGAGGAGTGGCGGGCATGCGTTGAGCGCGTATCGATCTTCGAGTAGAACATAGCGCCATGAAACTCCCACCATTCAACGCCAAGACGCTCGCCTACAGAAAGGCGCCGAGCGATTCAAGCGGTTTGGCGAGAATCTCTAGCCATGCAGAGGAGACATCGCTGATGCTTGTCCCATAAGATGAACCAGAAACTCCTCGCCCTTGGCGTACTCCTCATTCTCGTGGCTGTCTTCTGGTTCGCGCCTCGGTTTTTCGGGGCGTTCACGGTTACATTTCTGTTCCTCATAATCGTTAGAGGTATCATTCGAGCTGTACTGAGATACAAGAGACCTGCCGGTAGTCGTTTCGTTGGCCCAGGAGACGTACTGCTCGTGGGGTATACCTTTGGAGTAATGCTCCTGGCGTATATCTCTGGATTCAGCGAGTCCGGGGGTGCGGGCGCAGTCCTCATTATCAGTGTTCTGGTCGGCGTACCTGTGTTTGCCTGGGATACGCTGAAGAGAAAACGCGAGGGCGAGCGCGCATAGATCTTCAAGTAGAGCATAGCACCGTGAAGCTTCCACCACTCGACGCCAAGACGCTCGCCTACTTCGGCGTCCTTCTTGCCGGTCTATCTGTCTTTTATTCGATGGTCGTTGCGCCGGAGATCGGAGCATGGCGCACCCAGCGATGTATAGATCGCGCACAAGAGACAGGGCTAGTAAATTGGAAGCGCGCTTGTGTGGAGTTGGGCAAGCCCTTGGGGACGGATGGTTCGTGCGCGGGCCTGCCCGAAGACCAGGCGCGGCTTATAAGCGAGAGTGCCGGCGCCGCGAAAGATCGCTGCGTCGAGCAATACAAACGCTAAGTGGGTCTATTCCCGAATCAGCCGTCAGGGTTTTTATATGCAAAAATCGCTCATATATATTCTGATAATTTTGGTTGTTGGTTCCTTTCTCTCATTGACGTTGCGAATGAATAAGCTGGATCGCAAGCTGACGTGTATTCATACAGAAATAACCGCCCTGCCGGTTTTACTCAGTCCGGAGCTGCGGGCTAACCAAGATGCTCTTCAGAAACAAATGGACCTTGTCGCATCAGCTTGCTATAAGGGTTATATTTTTTCGGGTGAATCTTTTGTCCCGAAATAAGAATTCGTCGGAGGGGCCGTTGTGTCGAGCAATACAGGCGCTAGATGTGCCCATTCCAGAACCCAACGGGTGCGTGTCCGCGTTTTGTTGACAAAAATGGCTTTTACTACTAGCGTAGGACTCTGCCACTCGCAAGAATTCGGTGTTATACTACATGCAAGAGCCGCTATGTCTTGACTGTGTTGCCTACGATGGGATGCGAACGATATTCAAAGAGTCCACGCGAGCTTTCAAGGCACTAAAACATCCGTGGCTTCGCGATCAAGATTTTATTTCTAGTCGTGTCAGACGGGCCATCACGTCTCCCAGTTTTGTCTATCGCGATTACAACGATCCTGAAACACGAAGGGCTTTTTATTGCTTCGAGTTCAAATCTCCCCTCGGATGCCGCTATACGAAAGTGGTTGTAAGAAGAATAAGGCTCCGAGATCATTGGGAAGTCGTGACGGTATATAGGCCAAACTCCGTGAAGGAAAGGGATGGTAGGGAATTATTACATGGAAAAGATGACGAGTGTCGTTGAACCGACCATAAAGGACCTCGTGGCGGCCGTTTCTCGTATTCCCGCGGTCGCAAAAAAAGAGGGGTGGAAACTCACTCTCGACCGAGACGAGGGCGCCCTTTTCTATTCTCCTCCGGCCATTTCTTCTGGCACAGAACTCTACCGAATCAGCAGTGAAGCGTCTGTATATCTGGACAACAATGCGAATCCACGCGGTATCATGATTGAGTGCTACGAAACAAATTTCCTTGAGCACCACAAGAATTTCCAGTCCATAAGCGGAAAGGTGTTTCCTGCTAAAGAGGAGGAGGTTATTGAAGTTGACCCTCAACGGTCTAACGGAGGCGAGGGCGCGGAATTCGCCAAAATGTTGGAAAAGGCAATCGTCCAAGGAGCCCAGGAAGATTTAGCGAAGCGATAACTACACTGCCCGATGTCCAGGTGCCGCACCCGCGGCGTTTTTCGTTTACCAAAATGCTCCCCGGATAACCCCCGTCTTCCGCATTGAGCCTAAGGAACCCGCCCGCGCATTGCGCCGGCGGGTTCCTTTTTCTCACACCCGGTGCTTGCGTTTCATCGCCTCTTCTTCCTCAGTGAGCACTGCCTGGTATTTCTCCTGCGCCTCACGGCGTAAGCGGGCTAGGTCTTCGTCGGTGCGGCCATTGAGTTCCTCAGCGCGTTTCAGCAACGCCTCGCGCTCATTGCGCGAAGGATCGTCGAGCACCTCCTCGAACAACGCATCGAGA
>MHSZ01000031.1:41436-44391 GCA_001824745.1 Candidatus Terrybacteria bacterium RIFCSPLOWO2_01_FULL_58_14
TCCGTGAGGACTTTCTCCACGCGGAATACGAAGTGGCGAAGCCGATACGGCACCGCCTTCGGCACGCCCGAACCGATCCGATCCGCCTCGCGGACTTGCACGAGCTCGCGAATATTTTCTGGCCCAACCTTCGCAACAAGCCGCCGCACGGAAGCATCGGTCACAACCTCCGGGTCGTAGTTGAACATGTGCGCCCGCACGAGCAACGCGATTTTCTCGATCTCCTCTCGAGAAAACTTCAACCGCGAGAGCGTGTGCGTCGCCATACGCGCACCTACGACTTCGTGGCCGTAAAAGGTCGAGTCCGGACCCTCTCCCCGTTTCACCCGCGGCTTGCCGACGTCGTGCAGCAAGGATGCCATCCGAACCTCGAAAGAGTACCCCCGCTCACATGTGTAACGGAGCGAACGCAGATTGTGCTCCCACACCGTATAAATATGATGCTTGTTCTGCGTGACGCTCCACCCTTCCTCGAGCTCCGGTAAAACGGAACGGAGCAGTCCGAGCTCTCGCAAAAGTGCGAGGCCGGAATCTCCCCGTGACGCCATGAGAATCCTCCTGAGCTCTTCGGCGACACGCTCTTTTGCGATCATTTCGAGAAGACCCGCGTGCCTCAGAATCGCACCTGCAGTTTCTTCCTCGATCACGAACTCGAGTTCGGTAGCGAATCGCACAGCGCGCATAAGCCGCAACGCATCCTCGGTGAAGCGTTCATTCGGATCCCCAACAGCCCGGATGCGTCGTACCGCAAGGTCTGCCCTCCCGCCGAATGGATCCACGAGTTCGCGCCCCGTGGAAGCCATGGCGTTGATGCTGAAGTCGCGACGAGCAAGATCTTCGTCGATGGTCTTGGCGAAACGCAATTCGTCAGGATGGCGCTTATCGGTATATTTTCCTTCGACACGGAACGTCGTCACCTCAACGACTGCCAGTGCGGGATCATGGGAGGCCGTCTTCACGCCGACGGTGCCGAAACGGTTCTCATACGATGTCGTATAGGTAGCCCCGTGACTATCGCTCGGGGTCCCGCCCTCGGGGCGGGAGAAAATCGCTTGAATCTCCTCGGGTTTCGCATCGGTCGCGACATCCCAATCTTTCGGCGGACGGCCCAAAAGCAAATCGCGCACGCAACCTCCAACCGCGTACGCGCTATGGCCGCGCTCCGAAAGAGCGCGAAGGATCTGCGTGACCTCTTCCGGGAACGCGAGCCCTTCCCCTGAGGGATTCTTCCGCATTGCCTCTATCGTACCAATAAACAGGGCGTTCGCGCCTTGTTCGCAGCTCAAAACTCGTGATACGCTGAGGCCGCGTTTACCCACGCGCCCGTAGCTCAATGGATAGAGCGCCTGGCTTCGGACCAGGAGGTTCCGGGTTCGAGTCCTGGCGGGCGCGCAAGATCAATAGTCACAATAGGCGCCCCTAGCTCAATTGGTAGAGCAGTTGCCTCTTAAGCAAACGGTTCTGGGTTCGAGTCCCAGGGGGCGCACCGGATCCGAATAGCACGTTGAAAACACGAGAATAGGAGAAAGTCACGAAACGATACGCCATCGTCTTTCCCGGACAGGGCTCGCAATACGTGGGGATGGGGCAAGACCTCGTCGCCGCGTATCCCGAGGCGCAGGCGCTGTTTGAGCAAGCAGACAAGACACTCGGTTATCCTCTCTCCCAACTCTGTTTCGCCGGTCCTGAGCATGCGCTGACCGATACGATCAACGCGCAGCCGGCGCTGGTGACGCACAGTATCGCCGTGCTGCGCGCGCTGCAGGCGATCCAACCCGGCGTCTCTCCGGCGTTCGTCGCCGGACATTCGCTCGGCGAGTACTCAGCCCTCGTCGCGGCCGACGTACTGGAGTTTGCCGACGCGCTGAAGCTCGTGCGCGAGCGCGGGCGCGTGATGAAAGAGGTGGGCGAGAAATCTCCGGGCGGTATCGCAGCAATCATCGGCATGGACACTGCCACGCTCGAAACGGTGTGCCGCGAAACGGGCGTGCAAATCGCCAACTACAACGCGCCCGGACAAATCGTTATCGCCGGCGAAAAAGACGCGCTTGCGCGCGCGATCGAACTTGCAAAGGCGCGCGGCGCAAGACACGTTCTCCCAATCGCGGTGAGCGTCGCCGCGCACTCGCGACTGATGGCGCCTGTCGCGCGCGAATTCGCCGCTTCGGTCGCGAAGACACCGATGCGCGCGCCGCAAGTACCGGTACTTTCCAACGTCACCGCACTGCCGCTAGTCGACGTGGACGCGATCCGGCGCGAACTGGTCGTGCAGTTGACCTCGCCGGTTCAGTGGATCAGATCCATCGAGCACATCATCGCGCAAGGCACGACGAGTTTCGTCGAACTCGGGCCGAAGGATGTGCTGGCAAGATTGATTCGCCGCATCCATAAGGACGCACACGTAGTCAGTATCGGCGATGTCGCAAGCATCAAGGCGTTGGGAAGTGAGCAGTGGTAGAGAAATCCGAGCCGCAGGGTACAAATCGGCTTCTGACCGCTCTTGAAAAAACGCAGAACAACGCGGCCCCTTTGGGGCCGCATTTTTCCTCCAGCGCCTTGGGGCTGATGTACTTATCCTGCGCTTGCGCGCAAACGGGGAAAAGCGTATGAAATCATCGAGCGCGATAGACGACATAACACGCCACGCGCGGGTGCTGGAATTGGTAGACTGGCCAGCTTGAGGGGCTGGTGGCCGCAAGGCCGTGGAGGTTCGAGTCCTCTCCCGCGCACCGATAATCCGAATACGGCGCGATCCGAATGCCACCAATACGATATTCGGAAGATTCGGATAAAATTCGTGGATTAGGATTATTTTCTCTTATGCCACCTACAAATCCTATCATCGCGCTTTCGCCAGGCGCCCTCTACGGCACGCTCTGCAGCGCCACGAACTGGCTCTTCTCGTTCGTGATGCTGCTCGCCGTCGTCGCGTTCCTTGCAGCAGCACTGCAATTC
>MHSZ01000032.1:0-4734 GCA_001824745.1 Candidatus Terrybacteria bacterium RIFCSPLOWO2_01_FULL_58_14
GCCCCAGCGAGGCGCGGGCCGCTCGGCTCTCGGCCTCGCTCACCCGATGTCTCGGGTACCATGCCCGCTCGGCCTCCGAGACGCTTTTTGGGGCACCGCCCTCGCATGTTGTACTTAGAGGTTGAACTCAGGGTGGATTGCGCTTGACGGAGAATAATAGCGATGGTATCTTGCGGGACGCGCCCATATTTTCCCTGACCGGATGAATCCGCGGAATGTAGTGAGAAAAGAGGGCCTGATCCTCGAAACGTTGCCGGGGGCGACATTTCGTGTGCGTTTTGAGAACGATGAACTCTGTTTAGCACATCTGTCGGGAAAGATGCGGGTGCACCGCATCCGTCTCGTTCCCGGAGACCGCGTGATTGTAGAGCTGGCGTCGGAGAATGATCGCCGCGGGAGGATTGTGTATCGCAAATGACTAACAACCTACGACCAACGACGTACAGCTGATGACCGGGGTTGTGGGTGGTCGGTAGTGGGTAGCAGGTTGGAAGATGAAAGTGCGTTCTTCGGTGAAAAAAATGTGTCGGAACTGTAAAATCGTCCGCCGGAAGCGGCGGCTTGTTGTGATGTGCACGAACCCGAAGCATAAGCAGCGACAAGGATAATAGAAGAATCTTGAATATGGAATCTAGCCTGCCCGGCCAGGGAATCTGGAATACGAACGTGAAAACGGGTCCGAACACTCTGGATTCCAAATTCCGCATTCCAAATTTTTCGTAATAAATCATGCCTCGTATTGCCGGCGTACCCATCCCCGAACAGAAACCCGTGCTTATTGCCTTGACGGCGATTTACGGCATTGGGAAAAGCAAGGCCGCGGCAATATTGCGCGATATTCATATTGAGTTCACGCGGCGCGCGGGCGACCTCAATGCTGACGAGGTGGCGCGTATCCGGGAACGCATCGAACGCACCGAACTCGTCGAAGGAGAGCTGCGCAGAAAAACGCAAGCGTCGATCAAGCTGCTTCGGGACCTCGGTGCGTACCGGGGCACGCGGCACGCTAAGAGATTGCCGGTCCGCGGGCAACGGACGAAAACGAACTCCCGTACGATCCGCGGCAATGTGCGGAAAACGGTTACGTCAGGAAAGCGCAAGCTGGAGAAAACCTAAATACTACGAATACGAATCCTACGAACATACGAATATCCATCGGCGAGCGATTCGTATATTCGTAACATTGGTATTCGTAGTGACGCATGGGAAAGAAACGCATTATCAAGAAGACGACAGAGGAGCTCGTTGCGGAACGGGAGGCCGTGGATTCGGCGGTTCGGCAGGCAGGCGAGAGTGCAGGTCTTGCCGGCCAAGGCAAGCGGCGCGGGGCTATCGGGCGGGCCCAAGCGCATATTCTCGCGACGTGGAATAATACGATCATTAGCATTACCGATCTGCGAGGCAACGTGTTGGCCCAGACATCCGCGGGAAGTATCGGATTTTCGGGAGCGAAGAAAGCGACGCCGTTTGCCGCCTCGCGCGTCGCCGAGGCCGTGGCCGAGAAAGCCAAACGGCTCGGCATCAGCCGCGTATCCGTCACCGTTCGCGGGATCGGATCAGGGCGGGAGTCCGCCGTTCGATCGCTCGCATCACACGGTCTTGACCTTCTTTCGATCCGGGACCGCACTCCGATTCCGCATAATGGACCGCGGCCGCCCAAGCCGAGAAGAGTATAAAAGAATCGAGAATTGAGGAGTGGGGATTGTGGGTTCGCGGTCACGTTCCTCCATCCTCAATCCACTATTCTCAATCCGCGTTGTATGAAACCGACGACAATCAACAAAGAGAAGATGTGCCGGAAGTTCGGACAGAAGATGATGCTGACGCCCGAACGATGCGCGTCGCCGAAGTGCGCCTTCACGCGCCGTTCTTACGCACCCGGAGCGCATGGACAGAGCCGCCGTCGTCGCCCGAGGAGCGGATACGGAGAGCAACTTCTCGAAAAACAGCGCATCCGGATTCTTTACGGAGTTTCCGAACGAGCGCTGCGCCGCACGGTGCGGGAGGCGCTTGCCCGCACGCGCGCCGCAGCTGCGAGCCATAATGCGCTGGATGTCATTACGAGCGAGCTGGAGCGGCGCCTCGATAACGTGCTTTTCCGAATGGGGATCGCGCCGTCTCGCGCAATCGCTCGACAGATGGTGAGCCACGGCCACATTCTGGTGAACGGACGCCGCACGACCGTTCCCTCGCGCGCATTGAAGGTGGGAGAAACAGTGTCCGTGCGCCCGCAAAGCGCAGCCCGCATACCTTTTGACGAGCGGCGTGAGGTTCTCAAGAAATATAAACCGCCCGTATGGCTGACGCTCGATTACGAGACCTTGGGCGGAAAGATGGTCGCTCTTCCGACTAGAGACGAAATCGCTCTCACGGCTGATGTCGCGAAAGTTGTAGAGTTTTATGCCCGCTGAGCGGGATTCGTGTAGAGCATAGTATATATGACATCTCCTCTTTCCATCTCTGTTCCCAATCAGCCGCGCGTGGTCTCGCGCGAGGGAAGTAAAGCGACGTTTGAGATCGCGGGGCTCTATCCCGGTTACGGTATTACGTTGGGCAACGCACTGCGGCGGGTGCTCCTTTCTTCGTTGCCGGGTGCCGCGGTGACACTGGCACAGTTTCCGAATGCCCCCCATGAGTTCACGACGATTCCCGGTATTAAAGAGACGGTACTCGATATTGTATTGAACCTTAAACAACTTCGGTTCAAACTTTTCTCTGAGGAGCCGCAGGTCTTGACGCTTCTTAAGAAGGGAGCCGGTGCGGCGACGAGCGACGACCTCAAAGCGCCCGCGCAGGTGACCGTAGTGTCGAAAGGAACTCCTATTGCCACACTCACCGATAAAAAGGCGGAACTCTCTTTGGAACTTACCGTGGAACACGGAGTGGGATATGTGCCCGCCGGTCTTCGTCAGCAGGAGAAAATCCCGATCGGAAGTATTGCGCTCGATGCGATCTTCAATCCGGTACGCGGCGCGAACTTCACCGTGGAACCCATGCGGGTGGGAGACCGTACGGATTACAATCGATTACTACTCACCATTGAGACCGACGGCACGATGACGCCGGAAGAGGCCTTTGCAGAGGCAACGCGTATTTTGGTACAGCAGTTCTCTTCCGTGCTTCCCGAAGGATTCCGTGTGAGCGAAGAGGGGGGCGCCTCTGCCGTATTGCGAGAACCTCTTGCCGTGCTCGGCTTGTCGGCCCGAACCGTTGCCGTGATTGAAACCGCGGGTATTCGCACCGTCGCCGGGCTTGTCCGGAAACGGAAAGGCGATATCGCAGCACTTGAAGGCATTGGTGCTAAGGCCCTACAGGAGATTGTCGATGCGCTCGAGAGGCACGGATTGAGCTTGAAGACCTAAGGGAATCCCGATGGCGATCGGGATGCTCATTTCTGCATCCGCTCGCCTTCGGCTCACGGGCAGAAATAGCATGAGGAAGCGGAAAGTCGGGAAGAAGTTCGGTCGGACGACATCGCAGCGGAAGGCGCTTCTTTCAGGAATCGCGGGAGCCCTTTTTCTTCACGGACGCGTGCGTACGACCGAGGTTCGGGCCAAGGAGGCGCGTCGTGTCGCCGAGCGCGCGATTACGACCGCGAAGAACAAAACCCTTGCTGCACGGCGGCGTCTCGCCGGCGAGTTTTCTCCGCGCATTACGCGCACCTTGATGGGGGATATTGCCCCGCGTTTCACGAGCCGTCATGGCGGGTATACGCGGATTGTGAAACTTCCCCGGAGGGTTGGTGATCGTGCGCCGATGGCGTATCTCGAGCTTGTGGAGTAGTCATATGGAACGTATCGTAATTGACGCGAAAGGAAGGGCGCCCGGACGCGTTGCGACCGAGGTAGTTTCCGTGCTCACGGGAAAGGGCGATGCGGCGTGGGCGCCGCACCGACTTCCCGATATCGCCGTTACCGTGATTAATGCCGCGGCAATTCGGATCTCGCCGCGCGTCGTGCGCTCGAAACTCTACCGCCGGCACAGTCAGCACCCGGGAGGATTCCGCGAAGAGCCGTTTGCGCGGCTCTTCGCCCGCCACCCCGAAGAAGTGCTCCGAAAGGCGGTATACGGCATGTTGCCTCGGAATCGATTGCGGGCGCGGGCGTTGCGGCATTTGAGTATTCTCGCGGGAGGCGAGAAGTAATGCGTTCGCGAAAAGTATGACGACGAAACGCACCAATGTAAAAAAGGAACGATCTCCGCGACCTTCGCGGAAGGGCACCGTTTCCGAAACCGACTCGCAGCCACAACCGGAGGCGGAAACGAAAACACCCGCCGTGCGAGGCACCGATCGTTATTTTCAAGGTGTAGGCCGAAGAAAGACGGCCGTGGCGCGGGTGAAGCTCTTTACGAGAGGCGATCGGACAATGACGGTGAACGGGAGAACTGTTGAGCGGTATTTCCCGACGCCGGCGTTACGGGAGTCGGCACAAGCGGCGCTGATGAAGATGAATGTTGAAGAGAAATTCCGCCTTGTCGCGGTAATCCGTGGAGGCGGCCTAAGCGCGCAAGCCGAAGCGCTCCGTCATGAAACCGCAAGGGCGCTGTTGCAGTTCAATCCCGATTTCCGTAAACGGCTCAAGCGTGCGGGGTATCTCACCCGCGATCCGCGGATGGTGGAGCGAAAGAAGCCGGGGAAGAAGAAGGCGCGCCGCAGCCCGCAGTGGGCGAAGAGGTAGAGGCATCGCGGAATCGCTCGAAAAGACGTGGTCCCCGACCCCACCGAGGTCGGGG
>MHSZ01000032.1:4751-5983 GCA_001824745.1 Candidatus Terrybacteria bacterium RIFCSPLOWO2_01_FULL_58_14
TGGTCGCCGCGCCTCCGAGACGCTTTTCTCGCGACTTCGCTTCGCCCCGTGGGAAAGGAGAAAAAGAACTCCGCTCGGCCTGCGAGACACTTTCTTCAGCGCACCCGCGCATCCTGTAAGGGAAAGAAAGGATCGCTCGGTTGCTCGCGCGGCTTCACACACTTTTCTCAACAGCAGCGTTCGCCCCCATCTCCTAATGCATGACCGTCATATCACACCACATTTCTCTCTTAATGTATGACTGTCATACCGCACAAGAAAAGAGAAACAGCGCAGCCTGACGGCTGCGCTGGTGTTCGTTTCGGCGTCGGGGACTAACGGTTTCGGATGCGTTCGAGAATGTCGGGAGAGGGGATGGAAATACTCGCGAGCTCTTGCGAGTCGGCGTCGAGGACCAAGAGGCGCTGGGCATCGTGTGCCAAGGCGAATGCGGGTGCTGGAGGATAGGAGACATCATTACGGTTTCCCCGTCCGTCGAGTTCCACGATATGCAGCGCCGAGGAGCTCAGCACCACTGCATATTCTTCTTCTTGCGGAAGAAAAGCCGCTGTTTTGATGGGTTCGGAGAACCGAGTGACGGTTTCTCGCGATCCTTTGGGACGAATCGGTTGGTCCAAACGTTCCCGGACCGCGTAAAGCGAGATTTCGTGAGAACCGACGAGAAGGAGTTTTGCGCTGTCGCGAGAGAAAGCGGCATCGGCGATGCCGTCTGCCAAGACCGAAAAGCGGTCGTCGCCTTCGTCCAGAAACCAGGCCGTATCATTGTTATCGATTACGGCGAGTACTTCTTCGTTGCGTCCCGAGAAGAGCCGTATCCGTTCGAGATCGGTGAGAGGTACAACGGTGCGTTGGCGGAGATCGGATCCATCGTCACGCATCGTCCAAAGAATTCCTCCAGGATCGAGAAAGCTCAACCATCCGTCAGCGCCGGCGATTGCTACAGCTTCTCGATTGAGCGCTTGGAGCGCGGGAGTGCTAGCGGTGACGCGGATCAATACGAGCGTCTTGTTTTGCGCGAGAGCTACGATGCGATCTTCGCCGAAGGGAATCGCCGATTGATACGTACCCGGAAGGGGAATGATCGTGGGGGTTTGCGCGAGAATGTTTCGGACTTCCACAAGCGCCCCGTTCGCAAAATGGACGAGGAGCGTTTCATTGCTTACGAAATTCACATCCTGAATGGCGCCGGCGAGTATTTCTGTGAGGGCCGTGAGCGTTGATTGCTTCGTGAG
>MHSZ01000032.1:6032-6274 GCA_001824745.1 Candidatus Terrybacteria bacterium RIFCSPLOWO2_01_FULL_58_14
ACGAAAGGAAACGAGCTCGTTTTTTTCTCTTCCACCGTTACCGTTTTCTGCCAAGTCGCACGGCCGGCACGATCCACGATGATGCGATACTCCCCCGGGAGAAGGTTCGGGAAGAAGAGATTACTGGAGAGCGCTGAGGTGCGTTTCGTAATGGTAGGGGTGTTGAGGTCCCGCGTTGCCTCCACGCGAACTTTCGCCCCCGGCGGAAGGGCATGCACGGAAATCGCGCCCGTTTCCACGAG
>MHSZ01000032.1:6296-6601 GCA_001824745.1 Candidatus Terrybacteria bacterium RIFCSPLOWO2_01_FULL_58_14
CGATATCCGGCTGCTCGCAAGACGATTGCGGGAGCGGCGATAAGCGAGATCGCGATGAGCGCAAAAAAGAGCGTCCAGCGCAAAGGCGGAAGCCGCCGGAGAGAGGGCATAGTTTAGCGCTGGGGCTTCACGAGAAGCGAGGCGAGGAAGAGCGTTGCTCCGACGAGCACGACCGCGACTCCGGGAGGGATACCCGATCGCGCCGCGATGAGCACGCCGATGACCGCACTGGATATTCCCGCGACAATACTCATGGTCGCATAGGACCGGAAACTCTTTGCGAGGCGTTTGGCGGTGATGGCGGG
>MHSZ01000032.1:6637-26981 GCA_001824745.1 Candidatus Terrybacteria bacterium RIFCSPLOWO2_01_FULL_58_14
TGCCGTAATCCCGATTGCCACGGTAGTTGCCATGACGAGAAGGAAAGAGAGTTCGGTGCGTCGTACGGGAACTCGATAGGTTTTCGCGAGATCGGGGGCGATGGTGGTCGTAAGGAGGGCTGGCTGGAGACGCGACATCGTAACCATCGCCGCTCCGGCAACAGCGATGCCCGCGAGTGCCGCCAACGGCGTGATATCCGCAATGTCCCCAAAGAGTGCTTCGAAGAGTTCATGTTCGGGCGTGATGAGAATGCCGACTGCGAGCGCTATCGTGAAAAAGACCCCGACGAGCGCTTCCAGATAGAGCCGCGTCCGGGTTTCTATAAACCAAACACCTACGACGGCTGCCGTGAGTGCGGTGAATGCTCCGAGGAAGGGGTTGAAACCGAACGTGAGTGCGGCCCCCAAACCCGGGAGGGCGACATGGGTGAGCGCATCTCCTACGAGTGCTAGCCGCCGGAGGATCATGAAGGCGCCGACGTAGCCGGCGGCAGCACCTACTGCTGCGGCGAGCAGCAGTGTGGGGACGGAAATGAGAGAGGCAGTTTCCATCACAGCATTGGGCGGGGCTTCTTTTCTCCGTCATGCGCGTAGAAGCCGAGATCGTAGCCGTAAATCTTCTGAAGTGTTTCCGGTTCCAGCACTTCATGCGGGGGGCCGAAACACAGCTGCCGGTGATGGAGACATAACACTTGTTGGGCATATCGGTAGACGACCGAGAGGTCGTGGGAGATAAGGAGCATTGCGAGCCCGCGTTCACGTTGAAGGCGATGGAGAAGCGCGTAGACCGATTCCTCGCCGCCCACATCGAGTCCGGATGTTGGCTCATCAAACAAGAGCACGTCGGGTTCGTTGAGGAGCGCTGAAGCAATGAGGGCCTTCTGGAATTCGCCGCCGGAGAGGACCCCCAGGCGTTGTTTCAGATAATGTTCGCGCAGATGCTGAAGCTCGTGTTCCGGGTCCCCTCGGTGCTCTGCGGCATGATGCGTATCGATTTCACGGAGTACAGCGGTGATTTTTTGGAGGTCTCCGCTGCGCAGGCGGAGGAATTCTTCTACTGTGAGAGGAAAATCGCGTTCGACGGTGAGTCGTTGCGGTACGTAACCGATGCGGACGCCCTTAGAGAAGCGGACATTGCCCTGGTAAGGTACGAGGCCCAAGATCGCTCGGAAGAGCACCGTTTTTCCCGCTCCGTTCGGTCCCACGACAGCAATCGCCTCTCCGCGGGAGAGGGTGAAGGTCACATCACTGAGCACCGGTTCCGCATTGAAAGCCACGGAAAGGCGTTCGATGCGGAGGATGGGCTCCTGCAGCGTCATGGTTGTACTCTAGCAGGATCTTTCTGCAACAGGCAGGATCTCGACAAGAGGATAAGGATATGGCATGATTTTTTCAGGTACCCTGACAACCCATTCTGTAAAGGAGGTGCGTGGAGATGCCTGTTCCCCAGCGCGATGTTGCCATCGTGCTCGCCGGAGGCCACGTGAACGGGGCCTTTACCGCGACCGGTTTTCTCAAACGACTCCGCGAGAGTTCGCTTTGGCCGCGGGTCGGAACGATCTTCGCGACCTCTTCGGGAGGGCTCGTGGGGACGTTCGCAGCACTCGACCGTCTGGATGACCTCGAGAAGTTCCTTCTTGGGCTTCAGCCCAGCGATATCTTCCGCCCGAGACCGCTTTTTGCCGTTCTCTTTCGAGGACCGCAGGAGTTCGTGCTACCCGCGACCGTCGTAAAGCGCGTAGGACCCCTTGAGCATCTCGCGGAAGAGCTCTCGATCGCTTCTCGGGAACTCGTCGTCATCGTCACGGACATCGGCGGCGCGGCCCAGGAAAGTCGACAGATCCAGCGGTTCCCGCTTCGCCAGTTCGAGGTCGCCTACTCTTCGAGGACAACGTCTCCTCAGGTGATGGCGAATGCGATATTCGCATCCGCGGCGATCCCGGGCTACGTGGAACCCATCGTCGTGGACGGCGTGATCGGCGTGGACGGGGGATGGGTACGCAACTATCCTCTCGCGCACGCTTTTGAGCGACTCGAAGTGTCGACGATCGTATCCTGCAGCCATCGCTCTGGGGTCTCGACACCGAAGGGCGATGGATTCGTCGCCAGCGCGCTCAAGCCCGCGTTGCCCTTTCTGAAGCCGTTCCGCTATGTTCCCGGCATCGGCACGCTCGTGGGAGAACTCGAGCAGGCGCTAGAACGGCGTCAGCGCGGTTTTCCGGTGGATCTCACCGACGTGTTGCTCCGCCTCGGAAGCATCACGATCACGAGGAATATGGCATTCGAGGATATCCTGGCGGACGAGAAAGACCGATCTGTCGACGCCCTCTTCGCGCTCGAGCATGACGTGCGAACGATGGCGCGGGCTTCGGGAGGCGACGGGAACCTCGATTCGGCTATCGCGGCCCGTTTCTTGGCGGCTGACTTCGCGTTCCGCCACGACCGCAAACTCGAACGTTTTGAGGTTTGCGTCACGCCGCCTCGGGGAATCGATCTTGATCCCGGTCCTCGACGCCTGCGGCCGTGGAGGATGGAGGAAAAGCGAGCTCTCATCGCTCGCGGTTACGCGCTCACCGATCAAGCGCTCCGGACGCGCGGTATTCGATGAAATATGTACGCCCCGACATCACGTCGGGGCGTCTCTTTATTCCCACGCGAGCGTGGTGAAACACTTCAGCGCTCCGCGGTGCGCCCCTTGAGAACCCAGACCCAAGCCCAACCATTCTCAAGGGCCGCCTCGCTCCGCTGCACATTCCGCTTTTGTCTCGATATCGCGGAGGATGTCTTCGGCATTCACCAAACTTCTTCGCGCTGCGTTGACGAACAACGCCGCCTTGTGATAGGGTAAGGCAACGAGATCGTTGTCAAGTAGGCAAAAAGGAGGAGCGTCATGGCGAAAAGGAGCCGTGTGCGCACGACGGTGCGGGTGGGCGTTATTTCCCGCATCGACTTCATGAGCGCGGGATACCGACGGGGGCTGCTCGAGGCGGCATTCGAGAAGTTCCGCCTCGCGGACGTTCGCTTTATCGTGATCGCGGGCGGGCTCATCTCCAACCGCGATTTCGCGCGATATCGCAGGACTGTCGAGGAGCAGGCGAAAGCCGAGCTTCGCGCGTCGGCCGCGATAGAGCGGGAGAAACCGAAGGACGAGCGTCAGCCGGTTGAGTCCTCAAAGGACTTGCGGGAACGAATTCGTGACGCGACGCTTCAGTGTGCCGCAGAAAAGCTCGCCGAAGCTATTCCGCAGATGCAGGACGCAAGCGGCAAGCCGGTGAAGATCTACATCGTGACCGCGCCGGCGCTGAACTACGACGGCGCGCCCGGCACGGACATCGCGGAGCGTTTGAGCATGCTTCGCCCCGAGATCTTCTATTGGGGCCGCGAGGATTCGCGTTTCCCGCTCCAGAATCTCCGGCGTGCCGATGGCAGCGAGAAGGACTTCTGGCTCGTCCAGCCGGTTAAAGCGGCGTGGCGGTCGAAGTACTACTCGAACCGACCCGACCGGCTTGTGGAGGACAAAGAGATGCAGACCTCGCAGGGGCTGCCCGACTTGTGGCTCTCTGACTGCGGAGCGGTCTTCATGATGCGTCCGCAAGGACAACTCTCGCGCATGCGGGTGTCTCCTCCGGGACTGCACCGACTGCAAGAAGTGACGACTTCGGAGAACCAAGTCGGCGTGTGCGTGCTGGAGTTCTCCGACCGCGACGCGGTTCCGGTCTGGATGAATGCCTTCAAGGACTTTTTGGCCAGAGAGCGTTCTCTCATTCCGGCCCCCGAGGGCGCCACCGCTTTACAGCTTGCGATTTTTCGACAGATCGCCGATCATCCCTCCACGATCGGGATGCTCGAGAGCGCGCTCCATCGAAGCCGCAAGACCATCGAAGCGGCACTGGCGGACTACGCACGAGTGTCGCGGCAGCCGCCCATCGTCTTTGATGAGGCGTCCAAGAAGTACGACTTCGCTAGGGCGTGGATGCAAGAGACCATGCGCTATCCCGTCGTGGATCGCGCAGCGCTTACCGTCGATCGGATGGTGGCGTTTGGGTGCCTGCATGCCGGATACCTCAGCACGCAGTATCGCTGGTGGGTCAACCGCCTGCCGGAACTCATCCTCGAAAACGGCGCGACGATCCTCGTGGGCTGCGGGGATTACATCGCAGGGCTGAAGCACAACCTGCACCTTCGAGGCGAGGTCTTCGCGGGCTTCAACTACACCCAACAAGAGAAGCTCGCCGCCCGGCTTGTCGGGAGCGTGATGTTCAAGGTCTTCGACGCGCGCCTTACGAAAGCTTTGTCGAGCAGGCAGAGGCGTCCCAGCGAAGCGGTGCTCACCGCTGCTGTCGAGGCGGCACTCCTCGAGTTTCTTTTCTTCGAGGGGAACCACGACAAGTGGCTGACGGACGCCGGCGTTGATCCGCTCGCGACCTTCGAGCCGCATCTCGTGGAATACCTCACGGAGAAGATCGAGTCGTACCTGCGCGAGAAGGGGCTTGCCCTTTGTGATGTCGCCGGTATCGTCCGCCGACACGTGGTGTTTGCAAACGAGCATCGTTTGCCATCCGGCCTCGTCCTCGGGATCAACCATCCCGAAATGGGGCGGGCGCAGACATCGTCGCTCCGGACGCAGCACACGATGAAGGCACGGCCGAACTGTCACATCGTGGCGCTTGCGAACTTCCACGAAACCATCATGATTCAGGAGTACAACGCGGAGCTCGGCCAGCGCGTGGGGCTTCAGGTTGGGACGGTCACATCCGGGACAGAGTTTGAGGACGGAAAACTCAAGGTCGTCGACACCGGGGTTGCGTTCCTGGACGCGTACTCGTCTGACGGAAGGATTCTGGTGACGCGAACGGTTTTCGAGGGGCCGCGTCCCGATGAAATCGAGAACCGCGAGCGCGACGAAATCTTCCGCGACTTTCTGGGGAAAATCGGCGTCTAACGCAAAGACGCTTGTGCCCTCCGAGTAATCGGAGGGCACTTTCTTTTGCGAAATTTGCCTGCGAGCGGAGCGAGGATGTGCAAATTTCAAATCCGCCGTAGGTGGTTCGGCGCGGCTCACCACAAGCTTTGCGGCATGGTTGGCCTGCGACGCATTGCGTAGTCACGCGGCCCTGCTTGCCCCGAGCAGTGTCGAGGGGCGGATAACCTTCAAGTTCCCCCCCCGTGCGTCCCTGCTTGCGTAAAGCTGGGCCGCGGGATATGGTGCGGGCGGAACTGCTCTCTGAGAATCTAAAAACTGCGCGGAAATATTCGTCTTGAGGGAGGGCGAAGAACGATGCGGTTTTGGTGGCTAGGGGTAGTAGTTGGTACTCTCGCGCTGCTGTGGGCGCTTACGAGCTACGCAGCCGGTTCCTTGCGGGGCGACGTGAACGACGACGGAGGCGTTACCCCTCTGGATGCGCTGTTGATCCTCCAATTCGACGCCGGCATCATCGGTGCGCTTCCCGACGAAATTTCGACTGGGGAATCTGTTCTCTTACAAGGTGACGTGGACGGCGATGGAAACGTGACTCCAGTGGATGCGCTGATGATCCTTCAGCTGGACGCCGGCGTGATCGCGACACTTCCCGATAAGCCGACGCCAACTCCGGTTCCCGGCGGTGACCGTAGCTTATTGCCGCTGCCTGACGGCTTCACGGTGAATCGGTCGGGCTGCTCACGCGACGGGGCCTGTATCTCACGAGGAACCGTGGCTTTCTATGCTGCGTCGACGCGAGAAGCGGTTGTGCGCGAAACGACCGCTGAACTCGTCGTGATGCACGAGACCTGCCATGCGCACCAGCACCGCACATTGCTCGATGCCGGTCTCGGTGCGGCGTTTGACAAATGGGCCACTGACACTGAAGAGGGTCAGAGTTACGTGGAGGCGGCACAGCAAGAGACCGGTCCGTGGGCGATATGGGCATTGTCAGTTTATATCTGGACGGAAAACTTCGCAGGACAATGCGCAAACTACTACCTACGGCCGGAAGCCCTCGCACGGAATGCACCGGTGACATATGAATGGATGCGCGGCCACCTTCCTTAGGCCCGACATCTTACAGGCGGGCCCCGTATATACGGGGCCGCTTCTTTCTTGATCCGTTCCTGCTTGCGTAAAGCTGGGCCGCGGGATATGGTGCGGGCGAGAAGCGCCCTTTGTCAAATTAGGTATTCCCGCTACGAGCGGGATGCTCAATCTCGCAGTCCGCCTGAGGCGGAGCGAGATTGGCACAGGAGGTGCGTGCGTGCCCAAGAAGAACCGCGACCACAGTTCGCGCCACCACACGAGGCCTTCATCTCGCGGCGGCACCGGTCCTCACGAAGACCTCATGGTGTTTTCCGGTGACGAGCGCAAGAAACGCCCCAAGAAACACCCGTCCTGGCACACGCTTTTCTCGAATCTCACACTACCGGAAGTGCTGACACTTTTAGCGCTGTGGGAGCGGCCCGACGGTACGCTCAACGTTGACTTCTTGAGCGAGAACATGCGTGCGGCCTGGCACGAATTGTTCGGAAGCGCTTCGACACCGAGGGAAGCGGTGGCGTGGATCTTCAAAGCGTTCGGGCTTGCCCGTATTCGGCGGGATTGCCGTGCGCAGTTCGCAGATCGCGATCTCGATGATGTCTTAGCCGCGATTCGGCGGAACTTCGCAGTCGTGTAGCAATACGAAGAAAAGGAGGATGACGATGGCGAGAAAGTCGCCGCGACCAAAGTCGCAGCAACCGGAATCGCGCGTGATCCTCGTGGATCTCACGCGAGCCGACTGGAAGCCGATTGATCCGAGAAAGCGGAGTGTCGAGGTCGAGCAGTGCATCGCGTTTCTATCCGAACGCATCCGCGGACAGCCGAAAGGCATTGAGGCCATTGCCGACGCTTACGAGCTTTACCTTTCCGGAGAACAAGATCCTCGCTATCCGATCTGCAAGTTCCTTTTCCTTGGCCCTTCGGGGACGGGGAAAACGCAGCTCGTGAGAACTTTTGCGTTGTTCTTGTTCGGAGACGAATCCGCGATGACGCGGATCGACTGTTCCGAGTATGTCCATCGCGCGGACGTCACCCGCCTTCTCGGATCTTCGCCCGGCTACATCCGCTCCGACGAGATTCCGATCTTGGCCCAGCAGCGGCTTGACTACCCGGCATGGAAGGCGCTTCACGAGCCGCGTCTTCGGCAACTGCGGAGCCAACAGCAGGCAGTTGAGAACGCAAGGCCGAAGAAGGAGAAGGATCTCAAAGACGCCCAGCGCGCGTTGCGTCAGGCGGCGACGGAGGCAGCGCGGCGGAAGCTCCAAAACGAAGTGACGCAACTTGCCTCAGAGCTTCAGCGTATCGAAAGCGAGCGGCAGGCGATCGAGCAAGAAATCTCGCAGCTCGTGTTTCGTCCCGGCACCCGCAGGTATCCCTCGATCGTGCTTTTCGACGAGATCGAGAAGGGCGATCCGCAGCTGCAGCATATGCTTTTGCAGATCATGGATTATGCGCGCGTGACGGTATCACTCCCGCAACCCCAAACATACGAGGGCGGGAGGAAGAAGAGCGGGAGCGGTGCTACGAATCCCGGAGAACTCCAGAAACGCGAAACGACTGTTTTTTCCCATTCGTTCCTTTTCATGACCTCCAATACCGGCCGCAAGGAGATTGAATCGCTCCTTGCAGGCAGAGGCACGCTTGGGTTCGCCGCTCCGGCGAAGGATGCGGGAGCGAAACGGGGACAGGCGGTCTATGAGGAGGCAATGCGTGCGGCGCGCAAGACCTTCGGCCCCGAGTTCCGGAGACGCCTTGATAGCACCATTGTCTTTCAGCCGCTCTCTGATGCGGTGTTGGTTCAGATCGCAGATGATCTCGTTTACCGCCAGGGCGCTCAGTTGATGGAACGCCGAGGGATTCTTCTTATCGTGACGGAGGGTTTCAAGGAGTATCTCGTCGCCGAGGCCAAAGAGCACCGCGAAGAGGGCGCGAGCGTCATGGAGCACAAGCTGCAGTCGCAGATGGTGAAACCCATCAATCGCATGGCGCGTTCCGGCGAGATCCGGAAGGGCGATGTCGTACTCATCTTGATGAAGGATGAAGACGGAAAAGCCCACGTCGCGTATGTTGCAGACGAACGCACGCGCCGAGCGTTTGCGCGTGCGGAACAAAGCGGCGCGGGAACCGTGGAAATCCGCATCAAGCCTGAGGCGGAAACCGAATGAACGGCGGAGGGAAATCCCTCCGCCGTCTCTTTTTCGAGCGGAGCGCAATGCCGATATGCTAGGATGTCCTTATATGGCGCTCGTTGATGAGCTCATAGCAGAGGGAGTCCTGCGAACGCCGCGCATTATCGCGGCTTTCCGCGCCATCCACCGTTCCGATTTCGTCCCCGAAGAACTCAAAGATGCTGCGGAGACCGTGAACGCTCCGTTGCCGATCGGGGCGGGGCAGACGATCTCGCAGCCCTGGACGGTCGCGTTCATGCTGGAGCTTCTCGATCCGGAACCTGGCCACAAGATTCTCGATATTGGCGCGGGGTCGGGGTGGCAGACGGCGCTTTTGGCGCACATTGTCGACGCGCCGTTCCACGCGACCCCTCGGAAGCCAGACCCAGGCCCAACCATTCCGAGGGGCCGCGCTTCGCGGCGCGCCGGGGCGCCTTCTGGGCGGGAAGAAAAAAAAGGAAAAGTGTATGCGATGGAGCGCGTGCCGGAACTCTGTGAGTTCGGAGAAGGAAATGTCGCCAAGTACGATTTTGTTGCTCGGGATGTTGTGACGTGGATATGCGGCGATGCGAGTGAAGGATTATCTCTCCATGCGCCGTATAATCGGATCGTTGCCGCAGCTGCGGTTCGCGAAATTCCCTCCGCATGGCGTGAGCAGTGTATCGTGGGGGGCATCATCGTCGCGCCTATCGCAGGGAGCATCTGGCGACTCCGGCGCATCGCTGAAGGGAGATGGGGTGAAGAGGAGTATCCCGGATTTTCTTTCGTCCCATTTATTCGGAATCCGCAGGAGGCGAGACATTCAAGGGAATCACGCTGAACGCCAAAGAGACGTTGGAGTTATGGAAAAAGAATCGAGAGATTCACAATCCCCATTAGTGCCGCAGCCGCCGAAGATGGGGGAGTACCTCTCTGGCACCCAGGAACACTCAGTGCTCCCCGAAGGGCCGTTGGCACTGCCGAAGCTTCCCCCTCCTCGCGTAAAATGGCGGCGGATTGCCGGAGTCCTTTTGTTCGGTCTACTCTCCGGAGGGATTGCGGGAGCGGGCGCCATCGCGTTTTATGTGTTTACGCCGATTGATCCTGCGGGCGCCGAGAAAGAGTTTATCATCGAGCCGGGAACAAGGGTCGTGGAGGTGACGGCGGCACTCGAACGCGAAGGATTCGTGCGCAACGGACTCGCCTTCGCGACACTTTTGCGTTTCCAGGGCCGTGAAGCGGACGTGAAGGCGGGTACATTCATACTTTCTCCTGCGATGACATCGCGGCGCATCTCCGATATTCTCACAGCACAAGCACCCCCCGAACGCGATCTGCGCACAACGGTACCGGAGGGGTTTACGGTTGTGGAAACCGCGGAGCGTCTTGCGGAAAGCGGCGCTGTGGAAAGCGCCAGTATTTTTCTCGACGCAGTCGTGCGCATCTCCCCGTACGATTTCCTTGCACAATGCGCTGCAGCGCTCGGCTCAGCGTCGTGCGAAGTGCCCGTGCGGACGCTTGAGGGCTATCTGTTTCCCGACACCTATCGTTTTCGCAAGCAGGCGACGCCGAACGAGATTGTCGCAAAATTTCTCGAAAACTTTGATCGACAGTTCTCGCCGCAACTTCGGAGCGAGGCAGCGGCTTCAGGCAGATCGCTCTCCGATATCGTGACGATGGCATCGCTCGTCGAGCGAGAGGCAAAGTTCGACGCAGACCGGCCGATTATCGCCGGAATTCTTTTCAAGCGCCTCGAGATCGGTATGCCGTTGCAGGTGGACGCGACGGTGCTGTATGCGAAATCAGAAGGAGGGCTTGTGACGCTTCCTATGCGAGATCTTACGCTTGAGGACCTCCAGATTGATTCTCTCTACAACACTTATCGCGTTGCGGGTCTCCCGCCCGGACCCATTGCAAGCCCCGGATTGAAGTCATTGCTTGCAGCGCTTCGCCCCGAACCTTCTCTTTATCTCTTTTACCTCCACGCTCCCGACGGCACGACGGTGTACTCCCGCACGTTGCAGGAGCATAACGCCGCGAAGGATCGATATCTCCGGTGATCTATGGAGAAGAACAGGGTGCTTCGTACGACGATTTTTCGAAAAGTATTCAGCCGTCTCGTACTCGCGGGGCTTGTTCCTCTCCTTGCGATGGGAACGGTGGGCATCGCGTTTCTCGTATTCTCGCTATGGGAGAGCAATGCGGAGCTTGAACGGACGGTGCTGATGCAGAAACGCACGGAAGTGGAGCGACTCTTCGCAGAATTACTGGAGACCTTCAGCGTCTATGTGGGATACGAAGAGGAACTTCCTGTGCGTTTGGAAGATCAGCGCTTCTTTCTCGAAGGAATCTTGCGGGATCAGCCGATGCTCGCGGAGCTTTCGATCCTCCAAACCATTCCTGTACTCGAAGGCGCATCTGTGGGAGAAGAAACTTTTCGGCTCGCGCGGAACGGCGATTTGCTCGCGTCTCGCTTGCGGGCGGACGATCCCGCTTTTGTTGCCGCGGCGTCGGGGAAAACGTTTATCGGGGAAACGCGCTGGGAAGACGGACAGCCTTTCGCAGCGGTATCGGGGCCTATCAAGAACAGGGGTGGCCGGTTCATCGGCGTACTCGCGGGAGAACTCTCACTCACGAAGGTGCAGACATATTTCCGGGGAGCGAGCTTTGGCGGGAGCGGCGCGGTCTACCTTTTGGACGAGCAGAACCGCGTGCTTGCCCATTCCGGCGGCGACACGCAGGTGTTCCGCGACGCATCCGCCGTCGCGTTTCCACTGGACGAGGCGACGATCGGTGCGGGGCTCGATGGAGCGACGGTCTTCGCCTCGACGATCGCCATGAGCCGTCCGCCGTGGCGCCTCGGCGCAGAATGGCCGCTCCAGGATGCCTTTGCGGAACTCAGGAATCTTGGCGGACAAATCATTTTGCTCGCTGTCCTTCTCGTGGGCGCGCTCGTGCTGCTTGCGAACCGGCAGTCGCGCGAAGTCGCCGGTCCCATACGGCTTTTGGAGGCGGCGGCGGCACGGATCGGCCGGGGAGAGTTCGGGGCATCCGCGGAAGTACGCACGGGCGATGAACTCGAGGAACTCGGCGCGGTCCTGCATCGTATGGCGCAAGACCTCTCGCGTTTTCAACAGGTACGGGCGGCCGAGATTCGCGCACAGGCGTTTACGGGTGCGATGGTAAAAGAGCACGAGCTCGCCGAGGCAAAGGATTTTATCCTCACGACGGCTTCGCACCAGTTCCGTACGCCGATATCCGCGCTAAGCTGGAGTGCTGGAGTACTCAAGCGCATGGCGTTGCCCGACGAGGCCAGGGTCTTACTCGAAGGAATCGAAGAACACTCGATGAACCTCGGCGTGATCGTCACCGACCTCCTCAATGCCGCGGCGTTTGGGCCGGGATACCTTCTCGCCGATGATGCAGGGCCGGTGGCGCTTGACGGCATCGTGAAAGAGGCGGTGGAGCGATTGCACCCCTTGGGAGAACGGAAAGGGATACGATTCATTCTCGACATCTCTCCGGGTGAGCGTCTTTTGGTGCGGGGAAGCGCCTTCGCGCTTCGAATCGCAGCGGAGCATCTCATTGCGAATGCGATTACCTATACTCCGGCGGGTGGCGAGGTACGAGTCGCGCTTTCGCGTATTCCTCAGGGGGTACTTCAGTTCTCCGTGCGTGATACCGGCATCGGAATCCCTAAAGAAGAGCAGGTGCATCTTTTTTCTTCTTTTTTCCGCGCATCCAATGCTATCGAGGCAAAGAATGTCGGAACCGGCCTGGGACTTTTCATTGTGCACAACATCGTCGCGGGCCATGGCGGCAGCGTATCCTGCGTTTCTGAGAGGGGAAAAGGAACGGAGTGTACGGTGACGCTTCCTCTTCAAGAAAAGCCTTGAGGAACCCTTGACACGGAAGCGTTTGTTTTCTAGGATGCGCGTAGACGCCGTAGACGGAGGGCAGCTCGCCTAAGGCGACAGAAGACCCTCTGAGGCAGTATCGCGCTTGCGCGATTCGTCTGCGGTTCGTCCGCGGATTTTTCATTCATGTTGACGCGTGAGGCGAAAACAACGATTGTCCGAGAGCTTGTGGCGGCACTTCGGGGCGATCCGGGGCTTTTCTTCGTTGACTATCGGAGCGTGGCGAGCCAGTCGATGCGTACGCTTCGCGAGCGGCTCCGTGCGCACGGCGGCGTGTTGCAGGTGGTGAAGAAAACCCTGCTTCGGCGCGCCCTTGCCGATGCGGGATTGGCGGAACCGGCACTTCCTGTGTGGGAAGGGCAGACCGCCGTGGTGTACGGTTTCTCCGACGCAGCCGCAGCCGCGAAGATTCTCCGGATATTCCGTAAAGAGTTGGAGGTGAGTCGGGGGGAAACGGCGTTCTCGCTGCGTGGCGGCATCCTTGGGCCTCAACTGCTCGGTCCAAATGACCTCGAGACGCTTGCTTTGCTGCCGACGCGCCCGGAGTTGCTTGCTCAGTTCGCGGGGGTTCTTGTAGCCCCGCTCTCCGCCCTCGCCTTCGTATTGGCGAGTCCGGTCAGCGGGTTTGTCCAGGTTCTGCGAGCGAGGACAGTATCTCAAGAAGAGAAAGGATTATCGTAAAGGTCGAGTTCACGTAGCGTTTTTCGTCGAATAGTATATTTCTCCCAAGCGCTAAGATGCGGCTCTGGGGAGCGATAGACAGTTCGTTCGAAGACGTTCAACGCCATGAAGAAAACAGAGAACATCAATGACGAGGTCGAGGTTCCCGAGAAGTTCCGCGATCTCGTGAGTACGATCGAGCAGATGCCGGCACTCGACCTTTCGGAACTCGTGAAGGTGCTTGAGCGGAAGTTCGGAGTTTCGGCCATGGCGCCGATCGCGATTGCCGCGTCTGGTGGCAGCGCCGGAGAAGCGGCAGGAGGTGGGGAAGAAAAGGATTCTTTCAACGTCATCCTCAAGAGCGTGGGCGGTCAGAAGATCCAGGTGATTAAGGTGGTGCGGGAACTTACCGGTAAGGGTTTGAAGGAGGCGAAGGATCTCGTGGACGTAGCGCCCAAGTCCGTCGTCGAGGGGGTGAAAAAAGACCAAGCGGAAGAGTTCAAGAAGAAGTTGGAGGAGGCGGGGGCAACCGTCGAGCTTCAGTGAATCCGCGGCGGTTTGGTTCGTATGAGACGGCCTCGATATCTCGGGGCCGTCTCGTTTTTTTCCAATCCTCCTGTGCTCGAAAGCGGGAAGCTATGTTCGACTTCGCTCGCCACGAGTTTTGCAAGTTGGTCGATCCGCAATGTGTTGTATATCAGGATAGCTATTCTCGCCCCGAGCAGTGCCGATGGGTGGAATTGAAAATCCTGCCCACGGCAGGATTGTCTCATTCAACCGAGAATCGGGGCGCGATCAGGAGGGAATATTCACCCTAATGATGGCATCGTCGGTGAGGAGAAGGAGTGCATTGTCGTTTGCGGCGACAAGGTCTTGTCCTGTTGCGGCCAGAGGCGTGGCGAGTTGTTGCTGAATATCACCTTCAGCGTTTGTGATGAGTAGCCTCGCATTTGCCGCGTCGAGGATAGCGAGGCGGTCGCCGGCGAGTACCGCAAAGGCGCTCGCTTCGCCTTCCCACCCGAGCCCCTCAATACGATAGAGGGCGAATCGGCGACCGTTGCGGAAACGGATGAAGGTGTTGTCGGGGAGGAGTACTAACGGATCATTTCCGAGTATGGCGATGTCCCGCGCATTTCTCAGTGACGGTTCTGCGCGCGTGAGCCACGGACGTTCTTGGATGGCGCCGTCTCCGGAGACCGTGAATACCACGATCGTTTCCGTTTCGGGAGCCACACCGAATACTTCGTTCCCGATAGAGGAAAGGGTCGTGATGGATTGCGCGCCCGATCGTTCTTCTGCCATTACGATACGCCGTTCGTCCGGACGAATGGTCGCGATACCCTCCGGATTCATGGCGACAAAGAAAGGGGGATCGGAAACTGCGGCGATTGCGGTGAGGCCCTGCGTGAAGGGTGGAGGAAGAAAGAGGAATGTGCCGTCGCGGAGCTGGACTGCGTTGCGTATCCATAGCGCCGCGTGGGAAGGGCTGGCGAGGGCTACGGTGAGGTTTTCTTCTCTTTCGGTAGAGGAGACGGCGATTTGTGCACCGTTCAGCGGAAGGGGAAATCCGCGGAGATTGACATACACCGTAGTTTCCGCAGGGACCATTTTGGCCAGTGCATCACGGCGCGCAACGAGTTCTTCCAAGAGCGGTGAGGCCTCGCCATTGGCGCGATGCGTTTCAAGCGTGTCGATTCCTTTCCGAAGCGTGACAAGCGCTTTTTCGGTGTCCCCGAGGATCACTTCAGCATCGCTTTGTTCCAGTGCGCTTTTCGCCGCCTCAATTCCTGCAGCGCGCAGGTCCCCATTGCGGGCCTCTTGATCGCCGCGTGCGGAAATGAACGAGACGATTCCGACGGAAAGGACGGCAATCACGCCCGCGATCAGGAAGGGCCTCTTGAACCCGTTTCCGAGTCGAAGCGGTATGAGGAGTTTCGGTAACTTCACGCTCCTTGTTCGCTCCCTTGATCGGCGGAGGAGTGCGGAAAGAGGTCTGCCGGTGCGCGTGAGTGCTGCGGCGGCGCGGGGAAGGTATGCGGGGAGGAGGAGCCGAGGACGGGGATCGCTGGCTGCAGAGGCGATGATGCGCAGGCATGCCGTTCCTTCACTGCGGCGTAACGCCGAGAAGAATCTCTGGGGATCCGCGGCAAGCTCCGCATCCGCGTTGTGGAGCATCAGCATCGAACGCGCGGCAATAACTATTTGGTCGCCCTCTTCGAGCCGTCCGATTGTGAGCGCGCCGAACGGTCGTGATCCTTCGCCCGAGGTAAGGGGAATATCGGTCACAGCACCTCCCCGTGCCAGGAGTGCTACACAACCGCCGGTGCTGGAGAGCAGCAACGTGTCTGAAGCGACGACGGCGATAATGATGCGCAGCGATCCCACCCATTGGGCAGGACCTTCCTGCGCTTCCTTCGCAAGGGCATCGTTCGCGTCGCTGAGAGCGCGCTTGAAGTTCTGTTGCGGGTTGGAATCTCGCTCCGCGTAATACGCGCGCTTGACGGCGCTCGCCATGAGCGCCCCCAAATAGCGGACGCTCTCGGGGAGATCGCTGAAATCTGCGAGCACCGCTATGGTGCCGAATGCGTCCAGGGCGTCTGGCGCCGACGCGAGAAAAGTTTCCGTGGAAGACGGGCCGCGCCCGACAATTTCTTCGATGGTTGTACGCATATCGTAGAGATATTGCTATTTGTGTTCCCCCTTCAGCGTAGCGCATCTTTTTTCACGGCGCGAGACAAGGGGTTTTGTCAAGTGACAGGGCGGAGGATTTTGGGTAGGGTAGAAGCGATGGCGGTTTCGTATTCCTCATCTTCTTCTCTTCGGCGCGGAAAGACGCCACGCGCACGACGGTCCGCGGTCCGCCTCCCACAGACCCGGCTTCTCGACGGACGCACTGCCGCCGTTTCGGTTCTCGCGGAGCTACGAGAAGAGGTGATGAGGATCGCAAAAGTCCCGCGTCTCGCGATTCTCCACTTTGACGATGCGGCAGGTCCCGGCAGCCCATTCATCCGAGAAAAACTCAGGGCATGCGCGCATATAGGCGTAGAAGTCCGCCAGTATGCGCTATCGAAACAAATTTCTGCGACAGCGTTGAGCGCGCGTCTCAACCAACTTGTGCACGAGGCGCATCTTGACGGGATTGTGGTGCAACTCCCGCTGCCTCCGGAACTTGATCGTAATCGCCACGGCATCCTCCGCATTGTCCCTGAAGATCGTGATGTCGATTGTCTCTCCGAACGATGGCTCGGCCGACTGCAAACGGGGCGCATAACACTCAAACTCCTCCATGGAGAGGCGACCCTTCTTCCCCCCGTCGTTGGCGCGATTGCGTATTTCATCGAAAAGGAGCATATCGCGCTTTCTGGAAAACGCGTGACGATCGTGGGATGGGGTGATCTCGTGGGGAAACCGGCAGCGGCGTGGTTTCTTCGGCAGAGGGCGACGGTGACCGTGGCGACTACCCAGAGTCACGACTTAGCCGCTGTCACGGGAAGTGCCGACGTCATCGTGAGCGGTGCGGGAAGAACGCGCCTCATTACCGGCTCCATGGTGAAGAAAGGCGCCATCGTATTCGATGTCGGAACGTCGAGTGAGGGAGGGACACTCGTGGGCGACGTAGACCGGGAGAGCGTTGAGGGAAAGGCGGCTCTTTTGAGTCCGGTTCCGGGAGGCATTGGTCCTCTTACGGTTGCTATGTTGTTGCGTAATCTTATCGTCGTGACCGAGGGGCGCTCGGGACGGAAAACGTCCCGCAGGGTACCATCGGATCGCGCCATGCCTTGAGTATGAATGACCCTTCACGGCCATTTAGTATTTTCACAGAGCGCATACGGAGCGCGCGCGGACTGCAGTATCGCGGAGATCTCGACGCGCCTCTCATTGAAGTGGATGAAGCCATGCGTACTATCGCGGGTTTCTATGAGCGCACGCGCAATACTCTAGAATATGGAGAGGCAGATTTTCTCCGCCAGAGAGCGATTGAGCGGTCGTTACGCCGGATGTTGGGTTTCGGCTCCGCGACGCTTCCCGTCCGGGCAGGCGATGAGGGGAAAGCGCTGGAGTTTCTCCGAGAACTCGTTCGGGCAGGATATCTCCCGAACGCGGCACTTCCAGAGACGATCGCGCTGCCGGTCGGTCGTACGATTACGCGGTTTCTCGCGTTGAGCGCCATCGTAAACCCGCTTTTTCATGACGAACTCTTGCGATTCACCGTGTTCACGATTGAGGACGTCATTTTCCCTCGACGTGCCGCAGCGCATTCGGCAATGGTCGCGTTTGTTCTTGCGACATGCGAGACGCGGCTTAAGTGGCCGCAGATTGCATTCTCCGATCCTTCCCACCGGGCGTTTCTTTTTGCCGCCGCACACCGTGCCGTTCTCAATGCGGGGACGGATCGTATCCTCGCCGCATTCCTAGGTGATGCGCTTCCTGCACTGCGAGAGGATGGCATTGAAGATCCCGAATTGCTTGCACGGGATTTCGAATCCGTCCTTACTGTCGCTAAGCGCACGATCGCGCATCCCCGCACAGAGCAGTACGCGAGAGTGATTCGGAGATTTGCGGCGGCGTTTCGCGCACTCGATGCCGTCGTCTTCACGGCGGTCGACGACGGCATTACCCCCCACGATACACTCGAGTTGGAGCGGCGGATCGACGAAGCCGTCGCGGTGCGTATCGCGGATGCGCGCCGGAAGATGCGCGTGGCAGCGGTTCGCGCGACGCTCTACGTGTTTTTCACAAAAATGCTTGTCGGTCTTGGTATAGAGCTGCCATACGACTACTTTTTTCTCGCACATTTCGCAGCACAGCCCTTCCTCATCAATCTTCTTTTTCCTCCCGCCTTGATGTTTCTTGTTGCCTTTTCTGCGCGTCCGCCGAAGGCCGCTGTCGCCGACCGCATCGTCGATGAAGCGTTGCGGATCGCAGCGGGGACTGATTCTCTCGGCCACGCGCGGCTTCCCAGGAAACGCGGCCCGCTCCGGCTTGGACTTTTCATTATCGCAACGGGGCTGCTTTCGGGAGGCGCTTTGACGCTTATCGTCCGCGGCCTCGCACTGCTGGGTTTCTCTCCAGTCGCGATGGTGGTCTTTCTTGCTTTCTTGTCTTTAGTGAGCGTTTTTGCATGGCGCGTTCGAAAACCGTTGCGCGAGCTCGCGGTGAGCGGCGGGAGAGGAGTACTCGGAACAATATTGGAAATCTTCGCATTTCCTTTTCTCGCACTGGGCCGCATTCTTTCCGATGGCCTCGCAAGCTTCAATGTGTTTCTCTTTCTTCTCGACGTCTTCATTGAGGCGCCGCTGAAGTTTCTCTTTGCGGCCGCAGAGGATTGGATTGCTTTCTTGAGGGAGAAGCGGGAAGAGATGATTGAGGAATAAACGGGAATCTGGAATACGGAATGCGAAAACGACCGTCGTTATTCCGGATTCCAAATTCCGAATTCTAAATTCTTCGCAGTATTGTGCCATGAAGATTCGTGATCTCATAAAAAAAGAGGAGCGGCGTCAGCAAGAAACGATTGACCTTATCCCTTCGGAGAACCTTGTCTCTCCAGGGGTGCGGAAGGCCCTGGGATCGGTGTTCACGAATAAATACGCAGAGGGTTATCCCGGGAGGCGTTATTACCCCGGGAATGCGATTGCCGATGATTTGGAGCGGACAGTGCAGGACCTCGCTTTTCGACTTTTCCGCCTCTCGAAGGAATCGTGGCGCGTGAATGTTCAGCCCTACTCGGGGAGTCCGGCCAATGCCGCCGTGTATTTCGGACTCTTAGAGTTTCGCGATCCCATCCTCGGCCTTTCGCTGACGCACGGAGGCCATCTTACGCATGGACATCGCGTGACATTTTCGGGACGAGGATACGAGGCGGTACACTACGGCGTAGACGCGCGGGGCTTTCTTGACTATGCGCAAATCGCGCGTCTCGCACGTCGACATCGCGTAAAACTCATCATCTCGGGCGCAACCGCGTACCCGCGGAAGATTGATTTTCTGCGCATCGGCGCGATTGCGAGGAAGGTAGGCGCGTATCATCTCGCGGATATCTCTCATGTCGCCGGACTTGTTGCGGCGGGACTCCATCCGTCACCCTTCGGCGTGAAAGGAAAACGTCCCGCTGCGGATATCGTCATGACCACGACCCACAAGACGCTCCGCGGACCGCGCGCGGCAATACTCTTCTCACACGAAGCGGTGAGCGATCGTATTGATCGCGCCGTCTTTCCGGGTTTGCAAGGGGGGCCGCATCTTAACACGATTGCCGCAATCGGCGTGGCGCTCGAGGAAGCGTTGAAGCCGTCCTTTCGTTTGTATCAGCGACGCATCATCCGCAATGCGGCGGTGCTTGCATCTGCTCTGCGACAGTACGGTTTTTCTCTGCTCTCCGGCGGTACCGAGAACCATCTTATGCTCATCGACGCGCGACCGTTGGGACTTGACGGGGGAACGGCAGAACGGACGCTGGAGCGCGCCGGGATTCTTGCGAACCGCAATACGGTTCCCGACGATCCCGCTCCTTTCCGGCCCTCTGGGCTTCGCCTGGGCACCCCCTCGGTCACAAGCCGCGGAATGGATGCTGCGGAAATGCGAACCATTGCGCGATGGGTTCGTGAACTTCTTGTGGACGGGCGTTCTCCTTCTTTGGTGCGCCGAGAGGTTCGCCGGCTCTGTCGTCGCTTTCCGACGAAGCGTTCTGTGTGATAGAGAAAGGATATGGCGCAGAGACGAAAACGGCCACGGAGAGGAAGGCGCGTTTCGCATAAGGGAAGGAAGCGACGTGTATTTCGACGTTCTCGGCGATCGAAAAACGCACGGAGAGGTTCGCAGCGGAAACGTGTAGCGCGACGCCGTCCGAGGAGCGCACGTTCTTTTCGGGGGAGGAGTGCGAAGAAAACTACGAGGAGGAAGAATATTTTTCGGCATTCGTTCTCGAAGCGGCGTTCGGTGCCGAAGCGGCCCGCGCGAAAGAGGCGGATTGCGAAGCGGGCGCCGATTACCGTTCGTATGGCAGCATCGCGCGAGGCGCCTCTTCTTGAAACGCTCACGGGGTCGCCTGCTCGTGCTCGTCTCCTTCGGCTCCTTCTCCGGGAACCGCAGCTTGCCTTTGCGGTTCGAGATGCTGCCGAGCGCATCGGCATGCCGCCGCCCTTGATTCGGCGAGAAGCCGAAACGTTGGAAAAACTCGGCTTGCTCCAGGGAGGAAAAAGGGGACACCGTTTGCGCGTGGCAGCAACGTTCCCTTTCGCTGCAGAATTGCGGACGCTCGCGATCCAGTCGTTTCCCATCTCTCGTCAGGAACTTGTGCGCATTCTCGCACGGGCCGGGAAGTTGCGTTTAGTGCTTGCATCCGGCGTGTTCCTCAATCTCCCCCGTACACGAGTGGATCTTTTTGTCGTTGCAAATCGTTTGTCCGAGCGAAAGCTCGAAGCGGCGGTGCGCCGCATCGAGCAGATCGTAGGTGCGGAAATTCGGTGGGCAGGGATGGATACGCGCGAGTTCTCCTATCGCTTCCGAATGTTTGATCGGTTCGTCCGCGATATCCTCACCGAACCCGGCGAGCGAGTAGTGGAGAATGTGAAGCTGTGAGCGCGCCGCTCACGCGCCCCTCGGAACCC
>MHSZ01000032.1:26995-28156 GCA_001824745.1 Candidatus Terrybacteria bacterium RIFCSPLOWO2_01_FULL_58_14
ACCGCGCTTCGCGGCGCGCCAAGATGCCTTCTGAGAAGGAAGAAGAGAAAGAGGACTTGGGCGATTAGCTCAGCGGTAGAGCGTTCCGTTCACATCGGAAAGGTCGCAGGTTCGATCCCTGCATCGCCCACTTAGCTGAGGCGGTTCACGCGGAGGAAGAATGACGAACGTTACGGGGCCATACATTTATGGAGAAAGACTTATCGTATCTGAAAACAAAGATTAGAGACGTGAGGGATTTTCCTACGCCGGGGGTCCTCTTCAAGGACATCGCACCCGTGCTGGAAGATTCAGCAATGCTTCATGACGTCACGGACGGTCTAGCAGAGAAATTTCGCGGAGGAGACGTGGTGAAGGTGCTTGGCGTTGACGCTCGCGGGTTTCTGCTCGCAGCACCGGTGGCGTACCTGATCGGGGCTGGAGTGGTGATGGCGAGAAAGAAAGGAAAACTCCCTTCGGCGACAGTGAAGCGGGAACACGGACTCGAGTATGGCAAGGGGACGCTAGAAGTACACCGGGACGCGATTTCGCAAGGGGAGCGCATTGCCATCATCGATGATGTGCTCGCCACCGGCGGCACGGCCCGCGCGGCCATCGAGCTTGTCGAGGAGCTAGGAGGCGAAATTGTCGGCCTGGGGTTTCTCTTGGAGCTCACGCAGTTTTCGGGGAGAGCGCTCCTCGGCCGGCACGAAATCTTCTCCCTTCTTCGTTACTAACGAGAGGTTTTCGGCCGTAGTCCAGGAAGGGTCCCGAGGCCTTGTTTTTAGCCGCCAACGCGGTGTTTTTGGGGTACAATAGAAACGGTGTTGACGGCGTATCTCACGTGGCACTACGGTCGGGGTTTCCGCAGCGCGTTTTCCATTGCGGCGAACTTTCTTTTGTTCGCCGCGCATCTTTTTTCGATACGCGAGTTGGCCTCCACGCTTTTTCTTCCCTGGAGACAAATGACGTTTGCTCATCGCGGCGGCTGGCTCACCGCTGCGACATTCTCCGCACTTTGGGGTAATCTCCTTTCGCGTATTCTTGGCGCGTGCGCCCGGATGCTTTTCATTGCGCTGGGGGGAATATTTATTGTATTCGTTGGCATCGGCGTCGCGATTTTTCTCGGCGGTTGGCTTCTTGGGCCCTTGGTACCGCCCCTCTTCTTTTTTCTTGGCGCAG
>MHSZ01000032.1:28166-32446 GCA_001824745.1 Candidatus Terrybacteria bacterium RIFCSPLOWO2_01_FULL_58_14
AGCGGAAGAACGGAACGGGTTCACCGCAGCGTTTTGTACACAATGTGATGCTATGGCGTTCGTCTATCGTCCACCCGCAAGTATCGTGAGTGTCGAGCGATTCTTCCCGCCGCGCGCACGGCGTTTGTTGTTGTGGCTATGGTGGGGGAGTACGGCGGTGCTCTTTGTGTTTGCAGCATCGACTGCCCCCCACATGATCGGTGCCGCATTTATCGTGGCTTCGGTAGCGTTTGCTCTTTCGTTGGGAATTCTTTTTCTCGAACACGGACTTGGGGAATCATTTCGCCGTATTTCATTGCACGATGCGATGCTCCGGGCACGACGAGGGGAGACGGTGAATCTTGCGTATTGGTGTAATCCCGATGTGCTTGCGTTTATCGCAGTCGGAGATGCGCCGGACACGGCGCTTCAGCGCTTTCTCGCACATGAATGCGTCCAGGCGATTTTTGCCCGCCTGGCGATCCCTTCGCTTCAGGTGCGGGAGAGGTTTCGTGCCCGTTCGTTAGAGCATCGTTTTCCGCCGTCTACGCATGCCGCAGATGCTGAAGGAGGTCACGATACTGCAGCGCTCATTGTCGCACTCGCGGAAGCCGCTATGCATGCCGCGCGCGCCGGGCATCGAGTCGTGACAGTAAGCGATGCGTTCGTTGCGCTTGCCCGCGCCTCGTTCGTTCTCCGCCAACTTCTCTTCGATCGAGGCCTGACAGCTGATGATCTTGACGCAGTCGCGCACTGGGAGGACCGTCGGCTCCATGAACGGCAGATGCGCCGCGCTTTCTGGACGCGCGAGAATCTTTTGGCAGTGCGGCCATTCGGCCGCAGCTGGGCGTTTGGCTACACGCCGACTCTAGATCGTTTTGCGATAGAGGTGGTTGGCGACGAGGTTTCTTGGCGGAACGACGTTCGCGTGCTCGGGCGCCTGCGGGAGATTACAGCACTCGAACGGGCGCTCACGAAGAGCGCGAGTGCTAACGCAGTGCTCGTCGCGGAGCCGGGAGTCGGCGCCGAGGACGTGATTCGCGGTTTTGTCGCGCGCGTGCGCGGCGGATCTTCTTTGGCGGCGCTGAACTATCGCCGCGTGGTAGATGTCGATTTCGGGGGAGCGATCGCAGGCCTTCCGACACAGGGAGAGATCGAAGGGCGTGTCCGCCAGATGCTCGCGGAAGCGGCCCGTGCTGGAGGTTCGATTCTCATCGTCGAAAATTTTCCCGCGCTCCTTGCACGTGAAGGAGGAGGCGCGGATCTCACTGCAGCTCTCCTCCCGTTCCTTCAAGGAGCGAGAATACAACTTATCGCGATGTCGACGCCCCAGGCATTGCATGAAGTGATCGAGAAGCGTACGGCACTCTCCGGACTCTTCGAGCGAATCGAAGTACACGAACCGGATGCACGCACGACGCTGCAGATTCTTTTAGATGTCGTCCCTGCGTTTGAGGAGCGATTCCGTATCGCAGCGCCCTACCCCGCCCTGAAAACACTCGTGACATACGCGGAGCGCACCATTCAAGATGTTCCCTTCCCAAGGAAGGCCCTCGATCTATTCGAAGAATCGATGATTGCAGCACAGA
Source organism: Candidatus Terrybacteria bacterium RIFCSPLOWO2_01_FULL_58_14 (assembly GCA_001824745.1). Classification (GTDB taxonomy): domain Bacteria; phylum Patescibacteriota; class Minisyncoccia; order Terrybacterales; family 2-01-FULL-58-14; genus 2-01-FULL-58-14. The sequence goes on from MHSZ01000032.1 coordinate 29,735, forward strand.
ATGTAAAAGAGCGTGTCCTCACCGCAGCACGCGTTGCAGCAGTGGTATCGGAGCATACCGAGGTGCCGGTTGGCGCACTGAGCGGCGCGGAGCGAGAGCGATTGCTTCATCTCGAAGAGTTTATCCACGAGCGCATTGTGGATCAAGAAGAAGCCGTGCATGTGCTTGCCGCAGCACTTCGCCGCGCGCGTTCGGGTATCACGGCGGGCGCCAGCACCCGCCCCATCGGGACGTTCCTCTTCATGGGGCCTACGGGGGTGGGGAAGACAGAAACGGCGAAGGCCCTCGCTGAGGCCTATTACGGAAGCGAAAATCGCCTCATCCGTCTCGATATGTCGGAGTTTCAGGGAGGTGATGCAGTCGCTCGACTCATCGGCGCTCCGGCAACGCGCGAGGAGGGGCGGCTCACGACGGCCGTCCGCGAACAGCCATTTGCGTTGTTGTTATTGGACGAATTCGAAAAGGCGCACGCCAAGGCGCTTGATCTATTCCTTCAGGTATTCGACGAGGGAAGGATGAAGGATGGCTGGGGACGCGTGATTTCTTTCACGAATAATCTCATTATCGCGACATCGAATGCGGGGGCAGAGTTTATTCGCCGCTATCTGAAAGATGAACGCGGCCCGCGCGATCTTGCAGCGGCACTTCGTGAAGAAGTGTTGCGAAGGGAGCTCTTTCGGCCTGAACTCCTCAATCGTTTCGATGGGGTGGTGGTATTTCGTCCTTTGGGAGCGGCGGAGGTGCGGAAGATTGCGCGTCGGCTCCTCGCAGGCCTTTCCAAGAACGTTGAACGTGAGCACGGTGTGGGTCTCGTTGTCGAGGATGGCGCGATTGAACGTCTTGCTGCGAAAGGATTCAATCAAGAGTTTGGCGCACGGGAGTTGCGGCGCGTGATTCAAAACTCCGTAGAGAATCTTCTCGCGGAGCGTCTTATCGCTGGTTCCCTTCGCCGCGGCGATACCTTCACCGTGAGTGCCGCAGACGTGGAGGACGCACGCGGGGGTGCCTGAAGGGTAGCACAGGACCTTCGGCAAACGGCTCCATCACGACGGTGGGGCTGATTTTCTTTGATTATTCGACCCCGAAGGGTTTCTTCGACACGATGTGGATAACGTCTTCCTTTGACACGGAGAAGGGCGGTGGAATACAATGACTGTGCCGTGGAAGATTGTGGATAAAAGTGGGGACAAACCCCTTCAACTGTGGATAACTCGTGATCATGTATGTTGGTGGGAGAGTATCGTCACGTATTGGACGTAAAAAAACGACTCGCGGTTCCTGCGAAATTCCGCAAGGACCTCGGGAACCGAGTGGTTCTCACGCGCGGGCTCGATGCCTGCCTCTTTTTATACCCGGAGCGATCATGGATAGAACTTGCGGATCGCTTGGGAAAACTCCCCACTGGCCAGGCGGGCACGCGAAGCTTTGTGCGATTGATGCTGGCAGGGGCGGCAGAGGCAGAAGTGGATCGTCTCGGGAGAATCCTCGTTCCCGAGTATCTTCGGGCCTACGCAACATTGGGCCGGAAGGTCGTACTCGCAGGACTTTTCAACCGGGTGGAAATTTGGGACGAAACCCTGTGGCGCGAGTATCAAAAGAAGAGCGAGCAGAATGCTTCTGAAATTGCCGAAAAGCTCGGAGAAATTGGGGCATATTGAGCCATTTTTCTCTCTTATGCAGCGAAATTTTTCACGTCATCCTTTGGTGCTGGATTCTCGGCCTCCGCAAAGAGAGGCATGGCATGAGTCGGTGATGGTGCGCGAGGTGTTGGAGCTTTTCTCTCCTCGTTCCGGAGGGAGATTCATCGATGCGACACTCGGTGACGGGGGGCATGCGGAAGCGATTCTCGCCCGCACGGGACCGCGGGGTATGCTTCTGGGTATCGAACGCGACCCCAAAATGGCAGGGCGCGCGAATCGGCGCCTTCAGAATTTCGGGAACCGCGTCGTGATAGTGCAGGCAAGTTACGAGCAACTCCTTGTTCTCGCCGGCGCACACGGCTTCATGCACAGCGACGGCGTCCTTTTTGATCTCGGCGTTGCTGCGTGGCATTTCGTGAGCGCACGACGCGGGTTTAGCTTCCGCGAAGATGAACCGCTCGATATGCGCTTCGACCCTTCCGAGATCGAAGAAGATGCGGCGCACATAGTGAATGGGGGATCATATGAGGAACTTGTATATATTCTTCACGCGTTCGGAGAAGAGCGGGAGGCGAGCCGCATTGCGAAAGCAATTATCCGTAATCGTCCCATCGTGACGACGCGCGCTCTTGCGGATCTTATTGTGCGCACGAAGCATATCGCATCTCGCAGGATTCATCCGGCGACGAAATCTTTCCAAGCATTCCGTATTGCCGTGAACCGAGAACTAGAAATTTTTGCTTCAGCGCTTCCTCGGGCAGTTTCCGCGTTGCGCGTGGGAGGAATACTTCTGGTGATTGCCTATCATTCGCTTGAAGATCGTACGGCGAAGCGTTTCCTCCAGAATCAAGTGAAAGGCGGATCGCTCGCATTACTCACAAAAAGACCTCTTCGGTCCTCGCGCGAAGAAATGCGCCTGAATCCGCGCGCAAGGAGCGCTAAGCTCCGCGCGGCGGTTCGTACGAAATAGGGCGCAGGTGCATGTTTATGACTCCTCTTTCTCTTCAACGAACCCGTGGAGACCGCGAGCGGGAGCACCGCGCGCGGCAGGTCGTATTCACGGCCCTCTTCC
>MHSZ01000032.1:32452-33261 GCA_001824745.1 Candidatus Terrybacteria bacterium RIFCSPLOWO2_01_FULL_58_14
GTATGGCGGCATGGTATCTGGTCGCGGCGAATGCGGTCGTTACGGCGAGCTACCGGTTAAGCGAAGCGATGGCCTCGCGCGCAGCCCTGACTCAGGAATTGGAGGCCTCTGAGGCCGCAGCCCTGGCCGCTTTCTCTCCGGAGGCCGTGGAGATAAGGGCGCAGGAAATGGGTTTTCTCCCCATTCAGCAATCACAATACCTCGCCGTTCCTGGAACCACGGTTGCCGTACGGTAGCGAGGGTTCCTCTATGCGGCTCTTTCGCCTCCACTTTGCCTTTTCGCTTCTCGCGCTTTGGGCGGTCGTTTTGGTCGGCCGCCTCTTTTCGCTCCAGGTGCACGATTACGGTACCTTTGCGGCCTTCGCGCGCGGACAGCAGCAGGTGGTAGAAGACCTGGATCCGGAGAGAGGGAGGGTTTTGGGAAGCAGTCGCGGGGGCGAGACGGTACCTTTGGCGACCAATCGTGATTGGAAAAAGCTCAGCGCGATTCCCAAAGACATTCAGGACGTGGAGGGAACGAGTACTTTCCTTCGAGATCTGCTCGGTCTGGACGTTGCGGCCTTCACGGACCTTCAGACGCGGTTAGGCCGCGAGGATGATCCTTATGAACCCATCGCCGATCGCCTTACCGATGAACAGGTCGCGCGGATTCGAGAGGCGGCGACTCCCGGACTCTTTCTTTCAGATGCGCGCGGGCGCTTTTATCCTCTTGGAGTTCGCCTCGCACATGTACTCGGTTTCGTCGGTCATACCGACGACGGAGAAGAGCGCGGCGTCTACGGAATCGAGGCGAAGCTCGAGAGCGCATT
>MHSZ01000032.1:33278-38175 GCA_001824745.1 Candidatus Terrybacteria bacterium RIFCSPLOWO2_01_FULL_58_14
AGTTGCGGGGCGAACGCGACGGACGGGGCACGATTCTTGAAGCTTTCTCGCAAGAGGCTCATCCTCCGCAGCCGGGCGCGGATGTGTTTCTCACTATCGATGTGAATATCCAATATCAAGCAGAGCGGGCTTTGCGCGAAATCGTCGATCAGTTCGACGCCGCCGGAGGAACCGTTGTCGTCATGGAACCGAGAACGGGTTTCATCCGTGCGTTGGCGAATGAACCGACATTTGATCCGAATGAGTACGGCAAAGTAGAAGACCTCGGCGCGTTCATGAATCCCGCAATCTCCGCAGCATACGAGCCGGGGTCTGTATTTAAGGCGGTCACCATGGCGGCAGCGCTCGACAGCGGTGCCGTGACGCCGGAGACGACTTATGAGAATACCGGCTCTGTGCGCATCGGTGGTTACACTGTGACGAATACGCTCCAGCAGTATAACGGTGAGCGGACGATGGTGGACGTGCTTCGCTATTCGCTCAATACCGGAGCGGTGTTTGCGGCGGAACAGGCTGGACAGGGCGCTTTCCGCGCGTACGTGAATGCATTTGGTTTCGGAACCGCCACGGGTATCATGTTGCCGAATGAGGCGGGTGGGTCGCTTACGAATCTGGAGACGGGACGGCCTATCAATTATGCCACTGCGGCATTCGGGCAGGGAATCGCGGTGACACCGCTGCAACTCGTTTCTGCGCTTGGGGCCATTGCCAATGGCGGTACGCTTATGAAGCCCGTGCTAGTAGAAGCTATCGAGTATCCGAATGGAGCAGGCGAGGAGTTTCGCTCGGAGCCGGTACGGCGCGTCATTCAACAGCGGACGGCAACTCGGCTTGCGGCGATGATGACGCGAGTGGTGGAGGACGGGAGCGGTATCCGAGCAAAGATTCCCGGCTACACGGTTGCCGGGAAAACCGGTACGGCGGAAATTCCGAACGTAGGCACACCGGGATATGGACAGGACACCATCCACACCTTCGTCGGATTCTTCCCCGCGTTCGACGCTCGGTATGTTATTCTCACGAAGGTGGATCGGCCGAAGGCGCGATATGCAGAATCAACCGCCGTGCCGCTTTTTCGCCGCCTCGCGGAGTACCTCATCACCTACGCTGCCATTCCTCCCGATCAGCCGGTAGAATAGCCGATTCGCTATTCACAGACGAATCAAACATTGCGTCTATCTCTCACCCGCGAATCACCAAATCTTTGAGTCAATCACGCTATCTAAAAACCGATTTTCGCATATGCGACGTTTTCTTCAAGTCATCCTCACTGTACTCGCGCGGGCCGCGTTGCGACGGTATCGTCCTCTCGTTATCGCGGTGACAGGGTCGGTGGGGAAGACCTCTACGAAAGAAGCGATCTTCACCGTGTTGCGCGCGCAGTATCACCAGGGTGTGCGGCGCACACTTCTCAATCGCAATACCGAGATCGGCGTGCCGCTCACGATCCTCGGTATTCCCGGGGGAGGAAGGAGCCCGTTTTCCTGGGCGCGGCAACTCCTCCATGCGCTACAGACGGTGCTTTGGTCTCCCTCATATCCTGAGGCGCTCGTTTTAGAGATGGGGGCGGATCGCCCCGGCGATATCCGTTTTCTTGCACGTCTCGCTTCTCCGAAGATTTCGGTGGTGACGGCGGTGGGGGAAATTCCCGTTCACGTCGAATTTTTCGCGGGTCCGAAGACACTCGCGCGCGAAAAGGCGCGTTTGGTAGAGGCATTGCTTCCGGACGGGTGGGCTATTTTGAATTTTGACGATCTCACTGTGCTGGAGATGCGGGAGCGGACCGATGCACGTGCGCTTACTTTTGGATTCGGAGAGGGGGCGGATATACGCGCTACCGCCTATGAGGTGCGAACGAGGACTGAGAGCGGATACGAGGTGCCGGATGGGATAAGTTTCAAAATCGAATATCAGGGGAATTTCGTTCCCGTGCGCTTGACCGGCGTGTTCGGCCGGGGAGTGGTTATGGCGGCGCTTGCCGCAGCCGCAGTGGGGATCGCGTTGCGGATGCACCTCGTGGAGATCTCGGAAGCGCTGGCAGAGTACGAGGGTTTGCCGGGGCGAATGCAGCTGCTTTCTGGCGTGAAGCACAGTTTTCTCATTGACGACAGTTATAATGCGGCTCCTCAGGCGATGCATATGGCACTCGACACTCTCGGAGAACTTCCCGCATCGCGACGTATCGTGATTCTTGGCGATATGTTGGAGCTTGGGAAATACACAGAGACGGCGCATCGGGCTGTCGGCCAGCACGCCGCACGTATGGCAGATGAGATTGTGACGGTGGGAGCGCGCATGCGCCTTGCGGGGCATGAGGCGATAGCACGCGGCATGGATGAGGCGCGCGTACGCATGTGTGCGACCACAGACGAAGCCGGCCGCCTCGTTCAAGCGGGGCTTAAAGCAGGCGATCTTGTGTTGGTGAAGGGATCTCGTGCGATGCACATGGAAAACGTCGTGTCGGAACTCCGCGCAATCTAATTCGATTCGCAGAGAGAACGTTTCAGGCCCGGCCTTGCCGCCGGGCTCTTTTTGGAGTATACTAGCGGACGCGGATCGCATGGCAGATGAACATTTTCTCATCCGTGGCGGGAAGATCCTCTCGGGCTCTGTGGAGGTTCCTGGAGCCAAGAATGCGGCTTTGAAAATGATCGCGGCTTGCCTCCTTACAGAGGAACGTTGTGTTCTTGAGAATGTGCCGCGAATTACGGATGTGGCGCGAATGTTGGCGATTCTCCGCGCGCTTGGCGTGAGCGTGGAAGAGGAGCAAAAGGCGCGTCGTGTGGTGATTACCGCGGCGCGCATAAATCCCGAGCGTCTCCCCGTTGAAGATATCAGGATGCTCAGGGCCTCGATCGTCCTCCTCGGGCCGCTTCTCGTGCGCTGCGGGAGTGTACGAATACCGCATCCGGGGGGCGACCACATCGGCGCCAGGCCACTCACCGCTCATTTCCGAGCCCTTGAACAGTTCGGGGCCGCCATCGAATTCGACGACTCATTCATCAACATACGAGTTCCCCCCCGAGGTCTCCGCGCAAACAAGGTTGTGCTTCCAGAGTTCTCCGTGACCGCGACCGAAAACGCCCTCATGATCGCCGCCGGCCTTTCCGGGGAGACAACTATTGATATCGCCGCCCTTGAACCGCACGTGCAGGATTTGGGAGCGATGCTTTCTGCGATGGGCGCTAATGTTGCGCTCGCGGGACCCCATCGTTACCGCGTACGCGGATCCCCCAAGCTTCACGGTGCATCCTGTAAGGTGCGAGGAGATCCGCTTGTGGCCTTCACTTTTCTCAGCGCGGGTCTTCTCACGCGGGGAGAAGTGGCGATACGGGGCGCGAATCCAGAAGATCTCACTCTGCCATTTGCGAAACTCCAAGAGATGGGCGTACGCGTCAAGGTACACGGCGATACGTTCGCGGCGGCCGATCCTCCGGCAGTGCTTCAAGCCACGAACGTGCAGGCAATGCCGTATCCAGGAGTCCCCTCTGATCTTCAACCGCTCTTTGCATTGCTCGCAACCAAGGCAGAAGGCATATCGCTCATTCACGATCCGCTCTACGAAAACCGTTTTCGTTACGTGGAAGAACTCCTCCGTATGGGTGCTAACATTACTCATCTTGATGCTCACCGTATCGCCGTACGCGGGCCCACGCCTCTCACCGGAGTTCCTATGGCCTCATTTGATATTCGTGCGGGCGCCGTGCTAGTGCTTGCGGGCCTTGCTGCACAGGGAGAGACAATGATTGACGGCGTGCATCATATCGATCGCGGCTACGAAGATCTTGACGGACGGCTCCGGGAACTCGGCGCTGATATCCAGAGAGTTGAAGAATAGCAAATATCTAAAACCCAATGTCAAACGTGCGTTAAACTCCCGTTGGGCATTTGAGCTTGAGATTTTCGTCAGATATGTTCGTACGGAAAATCGGTATTGATCTCGGCACGACGAACTCGCTCGTGTTCATTCCCGGGCGCGGCGTGGTGCTCAATGAGCCGACCGTCGTCGCCGTTTCCACGACCGAACGCCGTGTGCTTGCGGTGGGACAAAGCGCGAAAGAGATGATTGGCCGCACGCCAGAAACCATCGTTGCGCATCGTCCCATGCGCGATGGCGTCATCGCGGATTATCGGGTCGTCGAGGCGATGCTTCGACATTTTCTCGGGCAGACACTCGGCTCTTTTCGAATCTTACGACCCGATGTGATGGTTTCGGTCCCTGCGGGTATCACTTCCACCGAACGCCGCGCAGTGTTGGAAGCTGCGAGGCGCGCGGGCGCCCGCGAAGCATATGTCGTCAAGGAGCCGATTCTCGCCGCAATCGGTGCAGGATTGCCCATTCACGCCTCGTCGGGGTCCATGATCGTGAACGTCGGTGGCGGCACGAGTGAAGTGGCGATCATGTCGTTGGGGGGTATTGTTTCATGGGCATCGGTGCGGGTCGCCGGGAACAGGATCGACGAGGCGATCGCGGAAATGATTAAACGCACGCACAATGTCGCAATCGGGGAGCGAACGGCGGAGAATATCAAGATTGCGATCGGATCTGCCATGCCCACAGACGAGAATATTGCCATGGAGGTACGCGGTCGCGACCTCGCCGGCGGCCTTCCCAAGATCGTCAAGGTGTACGCGAATGATGTGACGGAGGCGATCGCCGATCCGCTTCGAGATATTATTCGCGCCGTCAAGCAGGTATTGCGCGATACGCCCCCGGAACTTGCCGCCGACGTGATTGAGAATGGCATGGTGCTTTCCGGAGGCACCGCACTGTTGCGGAACCTTGATCGGCTGCTGGAGCAATCTACCGGCGTTCCCACGCGTGTCGCCGAAGAACCGCTCCTATGCGTTGCGCGCGGCACCGGTGCGGCATTGGAGAGTTTAGAGTTTTTCAAGC
>MHSZ01000032.1:38191-42014 GCA_001824745.1 Candidatus Terrybacteria bacterium RIFCSPLOWO2_01_FULL_58_14
ACGTTAGTGAGCCGACAATCAACGACTCACAGCCCACAACCAACAACTGTAGCGTAAGTCACGGGTTGTCTGTTGTAGGTCGTAGGTTGTAAGCCGGTTATGAATATCGGCATTCACGCGGTCGCAGCATTCAGGGTTCAGCCGACAGGGGTTGAACGCTATCTTTGCGAGCTTCTGCGCTCGATGGCCACACTCCCCGATGCGTCGACACATCGGTTCCTTCTCTATACCAATCAGCAGCCAACAACTCACCACCAATCACATGTCATGAGTGGCGGGTTATCTGGCGCGGGCAGATGGGAAATTCGGGTGCTTCGCGCCCTGTTGATGTGGACGCAGCTGCGTTTGTCGTGGGAGATGCTCCGTTTTCCTCCCGATGTCCTTTTTTCGCCAGCACAGGCGTTGCCGCGGGCATTACCGAAATCATCGGTGGCGACTGTTCATGGTGTGGAGTTTCTGCACGTTCCTGATCGTTATCCGGCAACTCGTCGCCGCTACCTTGATTTCATCACGCGCGACGCACTGCGGCGCTCGCGCGCCGTCATCGTTCCTTCGGATGCGACCAAAGGAGACCTTCTTCGTTTCTATGATGCGAACCCGGAGAAGGTACACGTTGTTCCTCACGGACTCCCCGTATTCTTGAGTAAGGAGGAACTTCATATAGCTTCCCCGCCTCCTGCGCCTTACTTTCTTTATCTGGGTCGCCTTGAACTCAATAAAAATGTGGATGGCATCGTTCGCGCGTTTACCCGGTTTCGCAAACGCACCGGCGTTACTGCACCCGAACTCATGTTAGCGGGTACGCCGGGATTTGGTTTTAGGCGCATTCGCGGGCTCATTGGCCGTTCCTCCGCGCGCGATGGGATTCATCTGCGCGGTTATGTTTCCGAATCAGAGAAGCAGGCGCTTTTGAGAGGAGCGGTGGCCCTTCTTTTCCCTTCGTGGGCCGAGGGCTTCGGTTTCCCTATTCTTGAGGCGCACATGGCCGGCGTGCCGGTCGTGACTTCATCGGTGACGGCCATGCCGGAAGTGGCGGGTCGGCGCGGTGCGCTCTTTGTCGTTCCTGGCGCCGATGACGAGCTTGCGGAAGCGATGGAGCGCTTGAACGAAGATCGAGCCCTCCGGCGCAACCTTATTATTTCGGGGCAACAGAATATCGAACGGTTCTCGTGGGAGCGTGCGGCGGCAGCAACCCTCCGTATCCTTACCGAGGCGGCAGCGTGAAGAAGATACCCATATGCGTATCGCACTGCTCCATGATTATCTTCTCCGATTCGGGGGCGCTGAGCGCGTGCTCCAGGAACTCGTGGCGATATATCCCGATGCCCCTATCTACACGTTATTTTCGGATCGAAGCGTGACCGCGCGTCATTTTCCCACTGCCGAGATCCGCACGTCGATACTTGATCGCATTCCGCTGCTCCGTTCGCTCCATCGGTTCTCGCTTCCGGCACTTCCTTTTGCTGTGGAGGCGCTGGATTTTCGCGATTATGACGCGATCATTTCTTCGAGTTCCGCATTCGTGAAGGGAGTCGTGACCCGTTCGCATACGGTGCATCTTGCGTACTGTCACACACCGCCGCGCTTTCTCTGGGAAGATCGGGAGACGTACCGCCGCGCGCACTTCCCCTCCCTAAGCGCTTATGCGGTAGCGCCCCTGTTGCATTTTCTCCGTCTTTGGGACCAGCAAGCAGCACAGCGCCCCGATATACTCATAGCCAACTCACGTTATACAGCAGAGCGTCTTTTGCGGTGGTATCGTCGCGATGCGCGAGTGGTTCCTCCTCCCGTGGATCTTTCCGTCCGTCCGCTGAGTGAAGCGGTGCGACGAAGATTCGCGCTTCCCGATGAGTACTTTCTTTCCGTGGGACGGCTCGCGCGCTGGAAACAACCCGAGCTCACACTGGAAACGTTTCACCGTCTTGGACTGCCGCTTTTCGTGGTGGGCGATGGCCCGCTCGCACCTTCTCTTCGCCGCTCCGCGCGGCGGAATGTCCGTCTTCTCGGATCACAGCCAGATGAAATCGTCAGAGAACTCATGGAAGGTGCACGTGGTTTCGTTCATCCCCAGCGAGAAGATTTCGGCATCACGCTTGTTGAGGCCATAGCACAAGGGACGCCCGTGGTGGCTTTTCGATCGGGAGGAGCGGAAGAGACCGTTTCCGAGAAGGTAGCGGGGGAGTTCTTCGACGATCTCGACCCGATTGCGTTTGCGGATGCGGTACGGCGGCTCCGGGAGCGGTGGGGACGCGGCGATTTTATAAAAGAGCGTATCCGTATGACCGTGGAGCGTTACGCACCCGAGCATTTCCGCGAAGCGATAACGCAGTTGGTAAGAGAGGCAATCACACATTCTCGTCGTACTGCGGAGAGGTCGAAAGCGACACGGTGAACAGCGCATATGGGAAACAACGCGGCCGCCCAAAGCGGCCGCGTTGTTTTCGCTGGCGTTCGGCTATCTTGTCGCAAAGGGGATCAACGCTAAGAACCTCGCTCGCCCCTCAGCAGCGGTCCGCGTGCATCGGGCTCGCTCTCGCCGTAGAGGCAAGGAGCCGCTCAGGGACGCAAGGTTTATCGCGTCGTGAAAGGGATTAACGCCAAAAACCTCGCTCGTTTGATGGCTCGGGAGAGCTGGCGTTGATGCTTTGCGCACACGCCGGTCTTTCGTGGCGGCAGGATCTTTGCTTGCGCAGAAACGAATCTCTGAAGGACGTCGACGTCCTTGTAATCGATATCGCGAAGATTCTTTGTGCAAAAGTAGCAGTTTTCTGGCACGATCCGCATATCCGGTACTCTAGAAAGGGATTTCTTCTGGGTTTACTTCTTTCGGTTCATCATCGTGTAAGGAGATTGGCGCATCTTCGTCGATCACGGGAATCGTGTCATCGGCGTCTTTCTGTTTTCCCGCCTTACCCGTTTCCCCTTCTTGGGCAGGGCGCGATTCGCCGGGAGGTGCCGCACCGGGGCGGGGGCCGAGTTGTAGGCGTTCCGCAACGACTTCCGTTTGCCAGCGTTTTTGGCCGCTCTTGTCCTCCCAGGAGCGCGTTTGCAGCCGCCCCTCGATGAATACCATCCGCCCGCGGCGGAGATATTCACGAGCGATTTCGGCCTGTCTCCCCCACACTACTACACGGTGAAACTCTGTCTGTTCTTGACGCTGGCCGCTTTTATCTTTGAAAACGCGATTCGTAGCAAGACGGAGATTCACGACAGGAATACCCGAAGCGGTCATGCGCGCTTCGGGGTCTGCGACCACGTTGCCGAGGAGGAATACTTTGTTCACGTTCATAGTGGGCGTGGCGGGTTTTCGAGTGGCGCTTTGAAAGACCGCTTAGGAAGCGCTTTCCTTGAGGGCCGCCTCGATTTGTTCTTCCATGCGTTGTTCTTCAGTGGCGGAAATCACCGGCGTTTTTCTGCGGGACGGGGGCGTACGACGAGGTTTTGGCCGTTCGATAACAAAGTGGCGCAAGAGCGTGGTGTCGTGCCGCACCGTTTCGGCGATTCGCTCGGGAAGCTCTGTCGGTCCGCGGAAGATGAGGGTGCGGAAAACGCCTTGCCGTTCTTTTCGGATCGGATAGGCGAGTGCATAGGGTTTTGGCGGGCTGAGTTCGATAAGCTCTCCTTCGACATCCGCAATGAGCCGCTGAAGTTTTGCGATGAAGGTATCACGCTCCTCATCGGTTGCCGAAGCAGAGAGGACCGCCGCGAGCTCATAGTCGCGCCGGCGGGGTTCCCGGACGGATAATTCATCCATACGGAGCCAAGGGTAACACGGAGCCGGGCGGCAGGTCAATGCCGCGTGCTATACTGAGAGCGCATTTCT
>MHSZ01000032.1:42040-50500 GCA_001824745.1 Candidatus Terrybacteria bacterium RIFCSPLOWO2_01_FULL_58_14
ACTCGCCGAGGACGTAGGAGCATATCTGCGCGGCGCATTCGTAACGCCGCATGATATTCGCGGTAAAGCGGACGGATCAATCGTGACCGAGGTCGATATCGAGGCAGAACGCAGAATCCGCGAGGCTATTCAGCGCCGTTTCCTTGATGATGCGATTGTCGGGGAAGAGGGTGGCGGGAATAAGCATGCGCAAGAGGAGGGCATCACATGGTACGTTGACCCCCTTGATGGCACTTCTAACTATGCCGCAGGCCTTCCTCTCTTTGCCGTATCTCTTGCCTACGCAGATGCGGCGGGCGTCCAGGGCGCTGCGATTGCCCTTCCGATGAGTCACGAATTGTTTTACGCAACACGCGGCGAAGGGGCGTTTCGCAATGGCGCACGGATCTCTATGAGGAAGAGCGGGGACAAGAAAAAACCGCTTTTCCTCGTTTCTTACGCCCATGCCGTTCAGCACGATGAACGAATATCTCGTTTCCTGGCGCTGAGGCCGCGACCGGGGATGCGCGTTTTAGGAAGCACCGTTGCGGCACTTTGTTGGCTTGCCGCAGGGGCGGCAGACGGTGGGCTCTTCTTCGGACAGCATGCATGGGATTACGCAGGAGGAGCGTTTATTGCGCAAGAAGCCGGAGGGCGCGTGGAAACGATCAGCGGAGACCCGCTTACGCTTCCTCTTGATCAGGACGTTGCTATTGCTGAAGCGGAAAGCTTCCAGATTATTGAAGCAGTGAAGAGCCGGATTTTTTCCTAAGCATGCATATGCAAATAAACCCTTATATTTTTCGTGAATATGACATCCGGGGCGTTGCGGGGGAGCGTTTTTCGCCCGAAGAGATTGCGGAATACGAGAAGTGGTACGGTCCGTTTCCCGGCGTGACGATTACGCCGGAGATCGCCGAGCGGATCGGCAGGGCCTACGCGACCATCATCAGGAGAAAAAGGGGGAAGCGGATTGTGGTGGGACGCGAGATTCGTCCATTCGCGCGCGAGCTCACCGAGAGTTTCATTGCGGGCGCACGCGCGGCTGGTTGTGACGTCACGGATCTGGGAGAGGGCGTGACGCCCCTCGTTTACTTCGCGGTTGCCGCCTTCGGGTTCGACGGCGGAGTGAATGTCACGGGGAGCCATAACGTTTACTTTTACAACGGCTTTAAGCTCACGGGTCGCAATGTCGACCCAATCTTTGGAGAAGAGCTGCAACGCTTGAAGATTATGGTAGAGCGTGAGGATTTCGTTTCAGGCACGGGCGGGTATCAGAGAGAGAATTTTCTTCCGGCTTATCAGGAAGCGATTCGGCGACGCGTTCGTCTTGCCCGGCCCCTTAAGGTCGTGCTCGATTGCGGCAATGGGAGTACCGGAATTCTCGCTCCACAACTTCTTGAATCGCTCGGGTGCGACGTGGTGGGACTCTATACCGAGCCAAACGCACGCTTTCCGAATCATATTCCCGATCCTGAAATGCCCAATACGATGGTGGAGTTGGGTGAACGAGTGCGCACCGAAGGCGCCGATCTTGGCATTGCGCTTGACGCGGATGGCGATCGCGTCGGCTTTGTGACAGAAAGGGGCGAGTTCGTAGACGCTGATCTCTTCATTCTTCTCTTGGCACGGGACGTCCTACGGCGACATCCCGGAGAGAAAATACTTTACGATGTGAAATGTTCGCGCCTTCTCGGAGAACTCATCCCCGGCTACGGCGGCATCCCGCTTATGCACCGTACCGGCCACGGTCCCATCAAGGCGACGATGCGGCGGGATACCAATATCGCATTTGGAGGCGAGGTTTCCGGCCATTTTTACTTCGTCGAGGACTGGTTTCGTTTCGATGACGGTCTCCTTGGCGCGGCGAAGGTGCTTGAGCTCGCGGCGGGCACGGAAGCTCCGTTTTCTTCGCTTTTCGTTGACATACCCAAGACGATTCGCACCCCGGAATTGAAGCTGCCGTGCGCAGACGAGGAAAAATTCGCCGTCGTCGCGGACATCACGCGAATCTTTTCTCAACGATACCGCACGATTACGATTGACGGCGTACGGGTTCTCTTCGATGAGAAGAGTTGGGCGCTCGTGCGGGCCTCGAATACGAGCGCATATCTCACCGTACGCGCCGAAGCAGACACGGAAGAACGTCTTCTCGAAATCAAGAACGTGTTCGCAGATGTGCTTGAACGCTTTCCGCAAGTGGCGGATCGCCTCAATCGAAAAGCGATAGCGAGCTTCACGGGGCGCCTGGGGTGGGTATGATATGCTGTCGAGAAGCGGAGATGATGTCCCGCTGCCGGGCGGAATTGGAAAAAGAAACGAGGCCCTTTAGGGCCTCGTGTGTTTCTATGAGACATCCGGACACAGCTGATGTTCGAGGACTACGTTCACGTCCGCGGCAAAAGCCCTACGGAGCGTACGCGTGACCTCTGCGAGAAGGGCCTCTTCGTTTTCGTGGGGAACATCGGGATGGACGCGCACGTGGAGGTCCATGTGCGCCTCATTACGGGGCCCGAAGGTGCGTATGCGATGACAGTCCGCAACGCCGGACACCGCGAGCACTTCCCGCATAACCTCTGTTTCCGTGAACGCGGCGCTGTTGACCAGGACCTGGATGTTCATCCAGATGAGGATTATGCCGGTGCGTGCAATAAGGGCGGCAATGACGAGCGCTGCGATAGGGTCGAGAAGCGGTGCGCCGAACGCCACCGCTCCGAATCCCACTACGACCGCGAATGTGGCGAAAAGATCTGCGGTGGTGTGCCGAGAATCGGCGAGGAGGAGTTCGGATCGATATCGCCTTCCGAACCATCGTTCACTTATCGCAACGGTAGCGCTTGCCGCAATGGTCCCGGAGAGGATGGCGAGTGCCGTCCATGAGAAATCCGGGTATGCTCGCGAAACAAGCCGATCAGCCGCCTCCCGAGCCGTCTCCAGGGCAGTAAGCGCGATGAAGAAGCCAATGACGAGGACTGCAGCGGTCTCGAATCGCCGGTGACCGTAGGGATGGGCTGCATCGGGGGGCTTCACGGCGAACCAGAGTGCCCCGAGGGCGACGATATTCGCACCGCTGTCGGAGATTGCATGGAACGCATCCGCGAGGATCCCCGCACTGCCGGTTTGTGCGCTCAGAAAGAAACGCGTTCCCGCAACAGCCAGGTTGACTGCGAGCGTCATGACGAGCACGATCGCGACACGTCGCGCGGCCACGTATTGCCTCCGATCTTTTCACAAAGGACACACTCGCATTACCATGCAAGTGTGAGATTGTCAAACGTTGTGTTGCGGCCGTTACGCGATTCCCATACGCGTCCGGGCTTCACGGAGCGTTTCTTGCGAAACGGCGAGCGCTCGTTCCGCGCCGCGCTCCAGAACCGCGCGGATATGCGGGGGGGATTGCGCGAGCGTCTGGCGGCGTTCTCGGAACGGTGAGAGTTTTTGGATAAGGAGTTCCGTGAGGGCCTGCTTAAAAATCGCATAGCCGGAGTGCGAGAATCGTTGCGCGGATTCTCTCAGCTCTTCTTCGGCAAAGAGCGCGTAGAGGGTGAGGAGATTTGCGAGGGCCGGCTTCCGCCGCGGATCATAGCTCACCGTCGTTCCGGAATCCGTCACTGCCTTCTGGATTTTTTTTCGAATGGAGTCGGGGCTATCGAAGATTCCTATATAAGTTTCCGGACCGTGGGATTTCGACATCTTTTTTCGGGGATCAGCAAGCGACATGATGCGCGCACCTTTTTTTTGCATGAGGGCGTTGGGCTCCGGGAAGAGCGGCGGCGGGAAACGATCGTTGAAGCGATGAGCGATCCTTCGGGCGAGTTCGAGATGCTGCAGCTGATCTTCCCCCACAGGAACCGCCTCTGCGCGATAGAGAAGGATGTCTGCCGCCATAAGGATGGGGTAGGTAAGGAGGCCGGCATTGACTAGGCGGCGCTTTTTGGCGTCGCGGGCCTTCTCTTTGTATTGCGTCATGCGTTCGAGGTCGCCGACCGGCGTGAGCGTGGCGAGCAACCACATGAGTTCGGCATGTGCCGGGACGTCAGATTGGAGAAACAGCGTTGCCTTCTGCGGATCAAGGCCTACGGCGAGATAGTCGATTGCAGTGGCGACTACCCGGTCGCGTAGCGTCTCGGGTGCGGGGAGTTCCGTGAGGGCGTGGAGATCCGCGAGAAAGAAAAAACACTCGTGTTCATCCTGGAGCGCCGTAAACTGGCGGAGCGCACCGAGGTAATTCCCGATGTGGAGCTCCCCCGAGGGTTGAATGCCGGAGACAATCCTCATAATCGCTTTTTACACCTCAATGATCACGGGGAGCACCATGGGTCGGCGTTGGGTCTTTTGGAAAAAGAACTTTCCAAGATCCTCGCGAATGTTGTCGCGCACATAGGTCCAGTTCACCGGTTTCATTTTCCCGGATTGTTCGACCAGCATCTTTACGCGTTTGCGGGCCTCGGCAAGCAGCGGTCCTGATTCGCGCAGATACACGAATCCGCGCGAGATCACATCGGGCTCTCCGCGCACGCGGCCTTCTCGACGATCTACGATAGCGACGATCACGAACATGCCGTCCTGCGCCATCATTTGACGATCGCGGAGCACCACCTCGCGCACATCGCCGACGCCGAGGCCGTCGACGAAGACATATTGGGCCTGGATTTGTTCATCGCGCACCTGAATTCGTTCGCGGTTGAACTCGATGATCGCGCCGTTGTAGCCCACGGCCGTGTATTCCCGCGGAATACCCATCGATTGACCGAGTTCGGCATGCGCTTTCAGCATGGAATACTGGCCGTGGATCGGAATGAGGAATTTCGGCTTTACGAGCGAGAGCATGAGTTTGAGATCTTCTGCGTAGGCGTGGCCCGACGCATGAATATCCAAGGTTTTGTAGTGGAAGATCCTCGCTCCTTGGCGCGCGAGCGCATCCTTGAGGTACTGCACGCTTCGTTCATTTCCCGGAACGATCGATGAGGAAAAGATCATGGTATCGTCTTCGCGTATGCGGATGACACGATGCTCGCGGTTCGCGATCCGCATGAGCGCGGCGTTGGATTCTCCTTGTGCGCCGGTGCAGAGAATCACCGTACGCTTTGGATCGAGGCGCTCGGCATCTTCGATCGGCATCATCATGCCTTTGGGGATTTTGAGGTAACCCAGGCCTTGTGCGATTTCGACGTTCGCCTTCATACTGTAGCCTTCCAGGGCAACTTTTCTCCCATATTTTTCGGCGAGGAGAAAGGCCTGTTGCTGTCGTCCGATAAGAGAGGCGAAGGTCGACATAATGACGCGCCCCGGCGCTTCTCGGAAGATGGGATCGAGATTCTCGAAAATGACGGATTCCGAAATCGAGTGCCCCGCGTGTTCAACACCCGTGGAGTCCGAGAGGAGCGCTAATATTCCGCGCGAACCGATTTCTGCAATGCGCTGGAGGTCTGCGGGCTCATCGCCGATCGGCTTGAAGTCGAATTTGAAGTCGCAGCTGTGGACCACCGTACCCAGAGGCGTTCCGATCGCGAGGCCGATAGAATCGGGGATGTTGTGGTTCACGTGGAACGGTTCGACGCTGAATGGACCGAGGCGGATCGGTCGGCGGTCGCGCTTATCGATGGTGTGGATCTCCAGTTTCGGCGTATGGGGGAAGTCCTCCTGGCGTTTGAGGATCATGCCGCGTGCAAGCGGCGTGGCGAAAATTGGAGGGTTGCGGAGCGGCCCGGCCAGATAAGGGATGGCTCCCATATGGTCGTAGTGGCCATGAGTGATAAAGATGCCGCGAATCGTGCGTTCTTTTCCTTTCAGGTAGCTGGCGTTGGGGATGATGAAGTCGATGCCCGGCGTGTCCTCTTCAGGGAAGCGAAGCCCCATATCGATAATGAGGCGGTCAGCTTCCTGTTTCCCCGGCGGGACGTATTCGAGGATCATCATGTTGCGCCCGACTTCTTCGAAGCCGCCCAACGGCACGACGCGCAGGATTTCTCCAGTGAGCGCGATAGGGCCTGGATGCCGCGGCAGAGGAGCGCGTGTTCCCGTTGGGTGCGCGGGGCGACGTTCGATGTTTCGGCGGCCGCGTTGTTGTCGTTGCGGGACGCGGCGCTTCGCCGGCGGAGAATGAGGGGATGTGGTTGTTGGGGTCATAGAGAGATTGTTTAGCGTGATTTTTTTTGCTTCGCTACGTTACGCTGTATCGAGTTGGCTGGACCAGAGTGGGCTTTGAAAAAGCCGTTAAGTTCCATTCTGGTGCCCCCGAGAGGACTTGAACCTCTATTCCCTTGCGGGAACAGCGTCCTGAACGCTGCGCGTCTGCCAATTCCGCCACGGGGGCCGGGAGAAATTTGAGGAGTCGCGCCTGCCTGCCGGCAGGCAGGTCTGCCAGGGGAGTTTATCCCGCAGCGGGCGCCCGCAGTGACTGTTGCGGGACCACCTGCCCGGCGTCTTGCTCTCTTCATAATCTACAACCGATGCACCATCATCGACAATGGCGCAACTCTTTTGGGGAAGAACGGAGAAGAACTTTAGGGGCGGAGACGGCGCTTGAACTCCTCAATAAGATTGGTGGGGAGGGGATCCACGCCGTAGCTTCGTGCTCGTATTCCTGCAACCCATTCGCCAAGGAGGAATCCATTGAAGGTTCGCGTCAAGGAATGGCGACCGGAAAGCGCGACAGGAATCACCGGGACGCCGCTTCTGGTAATCAGCGAAGAGGTGACGCGCATCCTTTTTTTGACAGAGGAGCGATCGCGGGCATCGTGGAGCATGACGACGGCAAGCATTTTCCGCAGCGCCGATTGTGTGTTCGTGAGCATCGCGTAGCTATTCATTTCATTGTGGTTGAGTTCGGGGAAGACATTGGCGAAAGCCGGAATCTTCGCGCTTTCGTTCATCTGGATTTTCCAGATATACGCGAGGGCTTCATTGCGATCAGAGGCGTAGATGAGTGGAATGCGATGCTGTAGAAGTTTTGCGATCCGGTGTGCCTTACGGGGAAACGCAGAGGGCTTCAGTAGCGAGGCCGTCGCGGAGAGCTTTCTTTCCAGCGAGATCGGGAGGAATCCGAGCCGAATAAGCAACCCCAAGGCCGCGCTGAACTGTTCTCCTACTGCGAAGCGGGGAGGAAGACCCCTGTTGATGCGGGCGAGTGCGACATGGTCGCGTTTCGCCTGTCGGGCAAGCGATCCTCCCGAAGTAATGGCGAGGACGGGGAGGCGGTGTCGGCGAGCATCGCGGTAGGACGAAAGCGCCTCTTCGGTATTTCCAGAGTAGGAAGTAATAAGGATGAGTGCCGATGAGGTGAGCGCTTCGGGAGGCAGCCCGTAGTCCCGATGCACGACGATGTGGAGATGCCGCCGCGCGAGTTTCGTATCGGATCGGATAAAATCGCGGAGGAGCAATGCCGGAAGTGCTGACCCGCCCATTCCGCAGAACACGAGATGCGAGATGGGCCTGCGAGGCCTGAAGGGCGGCATGTTCGCCGCGGCTTCACGCGCCGCTGAAAGACCGGCGAGCAGCTGCCGAGGAAAAGCCCCGATGAGTTTGGGAAAATCGTTTTTCGTCATAATGATTTCCACACGCGTTTTGTGTGTACATACCACTCATGGCTGCTGCCAAATCGCCAAGACGGATCTTGGAGGAAATCGGCGTCCACACCGCGCAGCGTGGGGTCTGTTGCGCTCACCGAGTTTGCTTGCCAAAGAAATATCGCTGGCACGTCGGCCATGAGGATGCGTTGAAACTCGATATAACTATCGGCCCGCACATCGTCATTGAACTCGGTGCGGGATATCTGGAGCGCCTGATCTGCGCGTGGATTTTCATAAAGGGCGACATTCCCTCCCGGATCGAACTTCTGCGATGAGTGCCAAAAAGCATAAGGGTCAGGATCTACGGGAAGTTCTTGTCCCGCCAACAAGGCCTGGTAACTGCGTTCTGCGATCGCGCGCCGATATGCATCGGGGCCAAGCGTCCGGATTTCTCCCGCGATGCCGATTTCTCGCCACTGCGTTTGGAGAATCGTCGCAACGGCGTTGAGGTCGTCATTCTCGGGTATCGTCACGGTAACCGTGAGGCGTTCTCCGCCCTTCGCCCTTATACCGTCCTCTCCCGCAATCCACCCCGTTGCTTCGAGGATATTTCGTGCATGGTTCGGCGCGAAATCATACCGGTCGGTTTCCTCGGTTGCGCCTAGCATATCGGCGGGAATAGGACGTTCTAGGGGTGTTACGAAGAGATCGCCGCCAAGGACCTCAAGCAAAGGGCGGCGGTCGGTCGCATAAGAAAGGGCCTGACGAACGGTTTTGTCGGCAAGGATTCGGGACGTGCTTTGATTGAAGAAAAGCGCGAAGATGCGCGGTAGGCGCGAAGAACGGAGTTTCGCTCCGCTTCGGAGTGTTGCGGAATCCTGTGGTCCGATGGCGCTGATAAGCTGTACTTCGCCGCGATTGAAGGCGCTGACGGCTTCGGTATGTTGATCGAAAAATCGAAACGTTATTC
>MHSZ01000032.1:50590-54299 GCA_001824745.1 Candidatus Terrybacteria bacterium RIFCSPLOWO2_01_FULL_58_14
GGCGGAACGCTCCTAGCCCCAGAGGTTTCAGGTTCTGGTCGGAAAGCGCGAAGTTTTCTGGCGCGACGTCTTCCCAGAGATGTTTGGGGAGAATGCCGAGCGTGAGATTGTGAAGGAATGGGGGATAGGGTGCGGGGAGCGTGAATCGTACGGTATACGCATCAATCGCTTCGATGTTGATGCCGATCCATGTGGAAAAGAGGGGACTGCGAATCGCGGGATCCTTGACGGCGTTTGTCGTGAAGATTACATCGTCTACGGTGAAGAGCGCGCCATCAGGCCATTGGAGATCTCGGCGCAGGGTGACGTCGATGGTTTTGCCGAAGTCGCCTATCGCGAATGATTCGGCAAGATCGGGGATGAGCCGGCCTTCAGCATCGTAGCGGAAGAGGCCGGCTGAGGTGAGGCGGATAAGCGCTTCATCAACAGGGTTTGAAGGGGCGAGTACGGGATTGAGATAAAGCGGCCGGCCGACGATGCCGACGGTGAGACGGCCCCCCGCGGCAGGGGCGATCTGGGTGCGGTCTAGGTAGAAGCGCCCCGCGATAATTCCTATCCCCGCGAGAATCAGGATTGCCCCGAAGGAAAAGATGATACGTTCTCGAATAGTGAGCGTTTTTGGGAGATGCCGCCATTGAGGAGAGGAGAGGGCACGTCGTCCGATCGCCTCCCATCCAGGGAGATTGAGCGCGCGCCGAATAGCACTGCGGAGGTCCATCGTAGGCATCGTGCCGTCTCTCTAGAGGATATTTTGCGCGAGTGCAGTGGCGAAGAAGAGGATTGCGGCGATGATCGTCACCATGAAGAGGGCGCGTTCCACGCCACGCCGCGCCGCAAACACATTTCCTTCGCCGCCGAAGGCGGCTCCCAGCCCCGTGCCGCGCTGTTGGAGAAGGATTGCGGCGATGAGGATGATGGCGAGAGCGAGCTGGATAACCGAGAGCGCGAGCGGGAGAGTCATGAAAGAGAGGGTTGGCTTTGACCGCCATTCCTCGCTAGAGGATTACGTGAACGATCGCGAGAATCACCGTGGTGATCGCAAGGGGAAGGACGCCATTGATGGCGAGGTCGGGGAGGAAGAAATCGGCGAGCCATAACAGTCCTACGTTGAGGACGAATCCGAAAATTCCGGCAGTGAGAACGATGAGCGGGAGCGAGAGGAGTCGGAGAATCGGTCGAAGGATTCCGTTGATGATGCCGATAATGGCGCCGGCGAGGAGGAGTTGCCAAAAATCGCCAGTGAAGGAAATACTTTCCGGTATGACCTGCGGGAGGGCCCAGACCGCCACCAAGAGCCCAACCGCATTTTCGAGAACCGTGACGAAAAAAGGCATATCGATGCAGTGGCCGCATGGCCCTTCTGCAAGCTCGTTTCAGCGTATCATGCCGAAGCGCTTCTTGCCAGGTTTTCTCAAGAAAGGATTGGGGCGCCGTGGTCACCGGCGCCCCGATTCTCGGTAGGAGGGCGCTGGGTTTGCGACGCCCACCCGAAGTTATTTTTAGCACGATATATGTTATTTGTCAAGAGTTCGGAGGCGAAAGTGGTAGCGGCGCGCGAAACGATGCGCCTCGTCGCGTACGTGCATCAGGAGCTGGAGGAAGGGTTGCCGTTTTGATAGTCGAAGCGGAGTTGTGCGATTTTCTAAATAGAGTTCTTCTTTTTGTTTGGCCAGGGCGATGAGGAGCGGGCCGGGGGCGTCACCGCGAGAGGCGGCGAGGGCAGTGCGAGCCGCATGCAGCTGGGGCTTTCCTCCGTCAACGAGGATGATGTCGGGCCGCGGCCATTCCGTGTGCCGCGCACGGCGAGTGAGGACTTCCGTGATCATCGCGACGTCGTTTGCGCCGCGTACGCCGCGAATGCGGAAATGTCGATAGGCGGCCGGGTCCGCTTTTCCGTTGGTGAACACCACCATGGACCCCGTGGCCGCTTTTCCATACGCGAGATTCGCAATGTCGTATCCTTCGATGCGTATCGGTGGTATAGCCGCAAGACGTTTTCGAATACCCAGAGGAACATCGGAAGGGACGAGGAGATGTTCGGCGCCTCCCACGATCGTGCGGTGCGCAAAGACCTTTTCCAATCCGTGAATTTCATCGCGTCGTTTCGCCGCCATTTCAAAATCATCCGTTGCAGCGGCGCGGCGCATTTCTCGCACAAGGCGGCGGAGAAGCGTTTGGCGCTTTCCGGTCAGCACTTCTTTGATCGCGCGGATATTCTTCCGATACTGTTTCACGAACATCGCAGTAGGTTGTTTGTCGTTGGTCGTCGGTTCAATAGGGCAGAGCCCGAGGTCGTATTCCAGGCATCGCTTCGGAAATCCCGGATGTGTGGCGTAGGGGAAAATGCGCCGCAGGAGCCGGAGAGTTCTCTTGATCGCTCCGCCATCCGTGAACGGTCCGAGGTACTGGTTGCCTTTCCCTGGTTGGTGGGTCAGGAGAACACGCGGCAGTGCTTCTTTCGTGAACCCGACGAAAAAGTAGTTTTTGTCATCGCGAAGTAAAACGTTGTATTTCGGCCGGCGCGCTTTGACAAGCCGCGCCTCTTCAATAAGCGCCTCGATATCATTGGTGGTTGTTCGCCAAGTGAGGCGTTTCGCTCCGCGAAGAAGGGCGCGTTTTGCGGGGGGGAGATCCACGGCGGGCGTAAAATACGATCGCAAGCGGCTGCGAAGATTAGCGGCTTTGCCGACGTAGAGGAGCGGCCGCTTACCCCGAGCTCGTCGAGGGGCGCCCCAGAAGAAATAGACGCCAGGGAGCGCCGGTGCGCGATGCACCCTTCTTCTCGGTTCTCCGGAAGACCTCGGAAACAGAATCTGCCGTTTTTCTTGCGGGGATCTTGACACATGGATATAATAGAACACTTTGTGCCATTCCTGCCTGCGAGCCGAAGGCGAGCAGCTGCAGGAATGAGCATCCCGCCAAGGGGCGGGATACCTAGATACGAGCGAGGAAACGATGAGCGGGTGATAGAAATGAATACCCGCGCGTAGCAGGACCTCCTATGGACAAATCTCACGATTTTATCCGTATCCGCGGTGCGCGGGTGCATAATCTTCGGGATGTCGACGTGGATATCCCTCGCGGCAAGCTCGTGGTGATCACGGGTGTGTCGGGGTCGGGAAAATCATCGCTCGCATTCGATACTCTCTTTGCCGAAGGGCAGCGTCGGTATGTGGAGTCGCTTTCGGCGTACGCTCGTCAGTTCCTTGGGGTTATGGAAAAACCGGACGTGGAGGCGATCGAGGGCATTTCTCCTGCGATCGCGATTGATCAGAAAAGCGTATCGCGCAATCCCCGTTCGACCGTCGGCACTATCACCGAAATCTACGACTATCTCCGTCTTCTCTATGCGCGCGTCGGGATACCGCATTGCCCGCAATGCACTCGCGAGGTTGCGCGTCAAAGCCCGCAGGAGATTGCTCGTCAGCTCCTCGCGTTACCCGTCGGGAGCGAGCTGACGATTCTTGCGCCGGTCGTGCGTGAACGGAAGGGGGAATATCGCAACCTCATTCGTGAAATTGGGCTTGCTGGTTTCCGGCGCGTACGGGTGGACGGAGAGGTCTTGTCAGTGGAAGAGGCCTTTGGGAGACGATTGCCCCGCTATCAAGCGCACAGCATCGAGGCGGTGGTAGATCGGCTCGACGTGGATCGGTCGGCTGATGGGAAGCTTCGGCTCGCGTCGTCGGTTGAGACGGCGTTGAAAATGGGG
>MHSZ01000032.1:54329-63601 GCA_001824745.1 Candidatus Terrybacteria bacterium RIFCSPLOWO2_01_FULL_58_14
GGCGATGAGGCATTCTCGGAGACGTTCGCCTGCGATCGCTGCGGCGTGAGCCTTCCCGAGCTAGAACCAAGAACGTTCTCGTTCAACAGCCCTCACGGCGCATGTCCCACATGTACCGGTATCGGGTATACCCTCGAAGTGGATCCTCGGCTCGTGGTACCCAACACGGGACTTACGATTGCCGAGGGGGCAATACGGCCATGGATGGGGGCGTCGCACCGTCTCGGGCGCCAATCCTGGTATTGGCTCATGTTGTCGGATCTTGCCGGAAATCTTGCATTCTCGCTCAATACGCCATGGAAAGATCTCACGCGTAAAGCACAGCGCGCCATTCTCGAGGGCCACGGTGAGTTTGAGGGGGTCGTCGCGAATCTTATGCGGCGCTGGAAAGAGAGCGATTCCGAGTGGACTAGGGCAGAGATTGAGAAGTACATGGCGGTGCGGATTTGCGCCGCGTGTCAAGGAAAGCGTCTTCGTCCGGAGGCACTCGCGGTCACTGTTGCCGGAAAACACATCGATGAGGTAACTGCCTTTTCTATCGACGAAGCGCAAGTGTTCTTTGGCGCGCTCGCAAAGCGTTCTGGAGGATTGCGCGCCTCGCAGCTTGAGATTGCCAAACCGATTGCGAAAGTGGTTTCGAGCCGACTTCAATTTCTCCTTGACGTGGGGCTTGATTATCTCACACTCGAACGCTCTTCGACCACATTGGCCGGAGGAGAGGCGCAGCGGATTCGTTTAGCTACCCAGATTGGCTCACGGCTTGTTGGCGTCCTTTATATTCTCGACGAACCATCAATTGGTTTACATGCCCGCGATCAAGGTCGTCTCATTGCGACCCTCAAGGAACTTCGCGCTCTCGGGAACACCGTCGTGGTGGTTGAGCACGATGCGCAAACGATCCGCGCGGCCGACTGGGTTATTGATGTTGGGCCCGGGGCCGGCAAGCACGGCGGGAGAATCGTATTCCAGGGCACTCCGGCGGAGCTGAAACGCGCGAAAACTCTGACCGGCGAATACTTCTCGGGTCGCATGAAGATCCATAAAAGGAACGCGCGAAAGGGAAAAGTCCATAAGCCGAGAAATTCTTCGGCCGACTTGCTCATACGCGGAGCGCGCGAGCACAATCTTCAAAACATCACGGCGCGCATTCCGCTCGGGACGTTTGTATGCGTGACCGGGGTTTCCGGATCAGGGAAATCTACGCTAGTGAATGATATTCTCGGAAGGGCGCTCCTGCGATATTTCTGGAACGCGAAAGTCCAGCCCGGAGCCCACGATCGTATTGAAGGAATTCCGCACCTCGATAAAGCGATCGTCATTGATCAGTCGCCAATCGGGCGCACGCCTCGATCCAACCCCGCAACATATACCGGCGCCTTCACCACGGTTCGAGATCTCTTCGCCGGAACGCGCGAAGCGAAAGTGAGGGGCTATGGTCCGGGGAGGTTCTCCTTCAATGTGAAGGGAGGACGCTGTGAGACATGCCAAGGCGATGGCCAACGCCGTATTGAAATGCAGTTCCTTCCCGACATGTGGGTGGAATGCGAGGAATGTCACGGCAAGCGCTACAATGCCGATACGCTCGAAATCGAATGGCGGGGAAAATCCGTTGCGGACGTGCTCGGCATGACCGTGGAAGATGCGGTGCGATTCTTCGAAGATGTCCCTGCGATTTTGAGTAAGCTCGAAACGCTCAATAGGGTGGGATTGGGTTATATTACGCTGGGACAATCGGCGACGACGCTTTCTGGAGGAGAAGCGCAGCGCATCAAACTTGCGAGCGAGCTGTCCCGGAAAGCCACTGGGCGGACACTCTATCTCCTCGACGAACCGACGACGGGTCTTCATTTTGCAGACGTCGAAAAACTTGTGGAACTCTTGTCCGAACTCGTCGAAAAAGGAAACACCGTTCTCGTCATTGAACACAACCTCGATGTCATCGCGGCGGCGGATTGGATCATTGATCTTGGACCAGAAGGCGGAGAAGGCGGAGGCAGGATTGTCGCCGAAGGCCCGCCTCACGAGATCGCGAAAGCGAAGGGCAGCCACACCGGTCGATATCTCCGGTCGTTTCTCTAATGTTTTGGCCCCGAGCAAGTTTGCTCGGGGCCGGGCGCCGGTGCCGTCGTCTTAGGAGGTTTCCTTGTTGGCGCCGTGTCTGCTCATGCAGACCTCCTCGTTTGGATTTTAGGGCAATGCCTCGGGAACAAAAATAGCGTTTCTATCACACCATGTCAAGTGTTGCGCGCAGCATTCTCGGTACGCTCGCCCTAGCGGAAACTTTCGGTATGCCGCTTACGGCATTTGAGGCCTGGAAGTGGCTGCTCCGTGATCCAGATTCCATATTCCAGGTTCCAAATTCCCACATGTCGCTGCGGAACGTGCTTGTGGAACTTACCGCGCTGGAACGCGCCGGTGTGTTGGCACAGCAGGACGGATACTACACCTTCCCTGATCGCCGCGAGCTTGTCGAAGAGCGACTTTGGCGCCTCGCGATTGCCAGTACAAAACTCGTTCGAGCGAAACGATGGGCGAGCTGGATTGCGAGGACGCCTTATATCCATGGCGTGTTTGCGTATGGCTCTCTGGCAACCGGCAATACGCGCGAGGAGAGCGACCTCGACGTATTCATCGTGACGGACCCGAGTCGTATTTTCACCGCGCGTTTCCTGGCCTCGCTTCTCACTGAAATGTTTGGGATTCGACGTACGCGCAGAAAAGTGCGCGATCGGATTTGTCTCAATCATTACGTTACGACATCCTCACTTGCTTTTCCGTACCGTAGCGCCTTGAGTGCGTGGTTGTGGGCGCGTATATTTCCGCTCGCGGCGCGTGATCCTTCGCTCGCCCTTCGGTTTGCCGCGGCGAATGCCTGGGCAGCGGAATATTTCCCGAATATTCGGGAGACAGGCAGATTCGATGACGGGCAGGCCGATTTCTCAATGACCTCCGGGCAGGAGCTTGCTCCGGTTCGCCCCCGTTTTGTCCCGCGAGGGATGATGCGCACTCTTGGGGATTTGATCGAAAGATTTCTCCGTACGCTTCAGCTTGCCCGTATCCGGAGGAATCCTCTGACTCACAGGCCGGGTGGGCGGGTCGTGGCCAATGATGAAATGCTCATTTTTCATCCTGAGCTGCCGGAAGCCGCAAGGACGCGGCGGTTCCACGCGCGCCTTGGAATGCTCGGTCTTGCCCGCTTGCCCGGCCAGGGGCCAGGGGCTTGACAGAGGATTCGTCATCCCTACAATACGTGGTGGCCTTTAGCAGTCGGAGGCCACAACTGCTAATCTTTGGATAAGCCCTTTGGGGTATTCGCAATACCATGGCAGACAAAAAAGTTTCCGCGAAAATCCGCCCGCTCGGCGATCGCGTCGTCCTTGAGCCGGTGAAAGATGCGGAGAGGACGAAATCCGGAATCTATCTTCCGGCTACGGCAGACCGCGAGAAGCCCGAGCAGGGAAAAGTCGTTGCTGTGGGTCCGGGGAAGATCGAAGACGGCAAACGGGTGCCGATGGGCGTGAAGGTGGGCGATGTCGTTCTCTTCACGAAATACGGACCGAACGAAATCAAGGTCGACGGCAAAGAATATCTCGTTGCACGCGAGGAAGATATTCTCGCAATTTTAGGGTAACTCGCAATACTACGAATACGAATCGTACGAACATACGAATAACGCTTCCGCTGAGCAATTCGTAAATTCGTAACATTGATATTCGTAGTGTGAAGTATGGGAGCAAAACATATCGTATTCGACGCAAGGGCCCGTGAGGGCATCAAGCGCGGCGTGGACAAGGTTGCCAATGCCGTGAAGACCACACTCGGGCCTAGAGGCCGGAATGTCATCCTGGAACGGAGTTTCGGCGCGCCGAATATCACGAAGGACGGGGTGACGGTTGCCAAAGACATCGAGTTGGAAGATAAGGTCGAGAACATTGGCGCGGAGCTCATCAAAGAGGTGGCCTCGAAGACGGCGGATGTCGCGGGAGATGGCACAACCACTGCCGTGGTGCTCGCACAAGCGATGCTTGCGGAAGGTTTCAGCGCGGTCGCATCCGGCTCCAACCCTATTGCGCTCAAGCGCGGCATCGACAAGGCCGTTGCGCGCATCCTGGAGAATCTCGACGGTATGCGTGAAGAGGTCTCGGGGAAGCGCGTTGCCGAGGTCGCCTCGATTTCGGCCAATGACCCGTCCATTGGGAAGCAGATCGCCGAAGTGTTTGGAAAAGTCGGGAAAGAGGGCGTTGTGACCGTTGAGGAATCGCAGACGCTTGGGTTGACATACGAGTTGGTGGAGGGAATGCAGTTTGATCGCGGCTACGTCTCGCCCTATATGATTACTGACCCGCAACGCATGGAGGCGGTGTGGCAGCGACCGCTCATTCTTGTCACAGAAGAGAAGATTTCGGCACTCAGCGACATCCTGCCGCTTCTTGAGAAACTCGCGCAGTCGGGGAGAAAGGATTTGGTGATTATTGCCGATGACGTGGAGGGCGAAGCTCTTGCCACCCTTGTGGTGAATAAGCTCCGCGGCACGTTCAGTGCTCTGGCGGTGAAGGCGCCCGGCTACGGCGATCGGCGAAAAGAGCTTTTGGAAGACGTCGCGATTGTGACGGGTGCGCAGTTCGTCTCGAAGGATGTGGGACTGAAGCTCGAATCCGTCGAGGTTTCGATGCTCGGTGAAGCCGATCGCGTGATCGCGACGAAAGACGCGACCACGATCGTCGGAGGGAAGGCGGCGAAGGCAGAGATTACCAAGCGCATTGCGCAATTGAAGGCGCAGATTGAAAAGACGGACTCTGATTATGACCGGGAAAAACTCCAAGAGCGCGTCGCGAAACTCTCCGGGGGCGTTGCCGTTGTTCGTGTCGGCGCTCCGACCGAAACAGCGATGAAGGAATCGAAGTATCGTATTGAAGATTCTGTAGCAGCGACCCGGGCGGCGTTGGAGGAAGGCATTGTTCCCGGCGGAGGGGTGGCGCTTCTCGAGGCAGCCGCGAAATTCGAAGACGACCCGATCTTCAAGAAGGCCGTCGGCGATGAGGCGCGCGGTATGGATATCGTCATTCGCGCGCTGGAGCGCCCGATCCGCGCGATCGCGGAGAACGCCGGCAAGGACGGCAATGAAGTGTTAGAGAGGGTGCTCGAGGCCGAGGACGGCCATGGGTATGACGCGGAGAACGGAAAATATGTGCACATGGTGAATTCCGGAATCATTGATCCGTTGAAGGTGGTGAAGATGGAGCTCACGAATGCTTCTTCGATCGCGGGGCTCGTCCTCACGACAGAAGCGGCGGTGGCGGATATTCCCGAGAAGAAAGACAAGGGCGGAGGGGGCGGCATGCCCGCAGGCGGCATGGACGATTACGAGTAAGCGAAGACCTCAACGAACGCCCCGACCGAGCGGTCGGGGCGTTCGCATTCCTCTCGGGGGCGGAACGGTTATGCTATCGTGATCTCAATGGTTCGCCACGATACACAAAAGATGCGACGTGTCCTTGGTACGTGGCCGGTCACACTGTTGGGTGTGGGCGCGCTCCTCGGAGGAGGAGTGTTCACTATTCTTGGCGCGACCGTGGGGATTGCCGGTGCTGGCGGCTCATTGCTCGTCGTGATACTGCTCTCCTTCGGCTTCATCGGCATTGTGGCGATGTATGCCGAGCTTGGCGCCGCTTTCCCCGAAGCGGGCGGGGGGTATCTTTGGGTTCGCGAAGGACTCGGCGATTTACAGGGATTTCTTTCCGGGTGGCTTTCGTGGTTTGCGCATGCCGCAGCGTGCGCTCTCTATGCACTGAGTTTTGGTTTCTACGTTTCGATTCTGCCGGGACTCTTCGGCTGGACGTTTTCTTGGCCGATGCGTATCGTCCAGATTCTCGCCGCGGTGGTGATCCTCGCCGTTTTCGGGTTCGTGAACTGGCGCGGAGTAAAGACGTTGAGCGCTGTGGGGAATGCGATTACCCTTGCAGTGCTCGCAATCCTCGTGCTCTTCGCTGCGGCCGGCTTGCGACAAGCGTCACTCGATCCGTCGCGCATACTGGCGGATTTCACCCCTATTTTGCCTCACGGCCTCGTGGGGGTACTCGCCGCGATGTCGTTTTTCTTCATCGCTTTCGAAGGATCGGAAATTCAGACCCAAGCAGCGGAAGAAATGCGCAATCCGGGCCGTGACCTTCCGCGAGCCCTCTTTGGCGCACGCGTGATCATTACGGTGCTCTACCTTGCGGTTACGGCGGCGCTGATCATCGGCTTCAACGGCGGATCGGGAAGTTCCGAGGCCATCGGGCGCGCGGCGGAACATGCGCTTCCGCAAGCCGCAGGGCGCCTTTTGCCCTCCGGTGCGCTTCTCATCACCATCGGAGGATTGCTGGTGAACGTGGCGGCGCTCAACGTGACGATTTTCAGCTCCTCGCACGTGGTGCTCGCCATGGCGCGTGCGCGGCACGTGCTCCAGGGCCTCGCGTCCATTCATGCGAAAAACTTCACTCCGCATCGCGCGATCGTGCTCTCGACCGTGTTTATTATCGCGCTCACGATACTCTTTCCGATCAAGGAAGTGGCCTCCATCGCTGATTTTCTCTTCATCCTTCTCTTTCTTCAGGCAACGCTCGCATTTCTCGCATTGCGGCAGCGGCGGCCGGATGTGGCGCGCCCCTTCCGAGCGCCGGCAAGTCCTGCTTTACCTCTCGCGACGGCGGCGTTGCTCGCGCTTCTGGGTTTGGTGCTGGTGACGCATGTGAGTGTCGTGGCGGGCATCATCGGCATCGCCTGGGTGTTCTTTGGCCTCCTCAACTACTACGCTTACTCCACACCCATGGAACATGCAGAGCTTGAAGAACAAACAATCTTCACACATTCGTGGAAACTGGGACGATTTCCGACGTACCGCGTTTTTGTTCCTGTGGCGAGAGATGAAGATATGCGAGGGATGCTGGAAATCGGTATTGCGCTCGCCAAGGGCCGCGAGGCCGCGGACATTTCCCTCGTTCATATTGATGAAACGCCGGGCGATCACCGGGCGGGGCGGGAGGCAGAACATATCGCAACGGAGCCGCTGCTCGTGCGGCTGGTGGATCGAGGAAGAGAGGAAGGCGTGGGCGTTGAGGGGAGCATTATTGAATCTGACGATCCGACGCGGACCGCACTGGGCATCATCGCCATTCATCGCATGAATCTTCTCGTTGCCGGATGGGACGGTCACGCGCGTCAAGGGAGAATATTTTCGAGTAAGGTTGACGCGATGCTCCGAGAGGCACGCTGCGACACCATCGTGGTAAAAATCGCAGACCTCGAACATATGAAGAGAATTCTGCTCTGCGTGAATCCTTTGGGCGGCCCGCATCTTCGTTATCTTGGGCGAGTGGCTTTAGCACTCGCCACCCATTTTTCGGGAACCGTGGATGCGGTGACCGTGCTTGCTCCTGATACGAGCAGGGAAGAAGAGGCGGCGACGCGCGATCGGATCCGGAGATTCTTGGCGCGCATGGAACTTCCCGAGGTCGCACTGGAGCTTGTGCGCAATGCGGATCGGGCGACGGGGATTCTCGAGCGAGAGGATCACTACGATGCCATTGTGCTTGGAGAAGGAAAAGAACGTTTCTTGCGGGAATTCCGGCTCGGATCCGTATCGCATACGGTGATGCGGAGAAGCCGAAAGACCGCCGTGATGGTGAAAGGCCACATGGGGATTATGCCTCCCCTCTGGCAGTATCTTCGCGAGCGCCTCTGAAGGGCCCGCTTGACAAAGCGAGCCGGCGGGATTACAAGCAAGGGGGGCATCCGTAGGGATGCTCTTTCGTTTTTCTTTTTTTGCTCGTCGAGAGCGATTTTTATGGATCTGAAAGCAATCGGTTCGGCGTTGGCACAGATCGCCGAAGAAAAAGGGATACCTGAAGAGAAAATTATTGAGACGATTGAGTTGGCGCTTGCAGCAGCCTACAAGCGCGATTACGCTTCGCGCGGCGAACAGATTCGCGCCTCATTCGATCCGAAGAGCGGCGCGATGAAAATGTGGAAGGTGTTCCTGGTTGTTGATGAGAGTATGCTGAAACCGGAGGAACCGGAAGAAGAGGACGGAGCAGAGGGAGAGACAGCAGCGCGCGCGCACGCCGGAGCAAAATCCGCAGACGAGCAGGCGGAAGGGGAAGAAGATACGCGGGTGCGTTTCAATCCCGAGCGGCACATGATGCTGCCCGAAGCGAAGAAAATACAAAAGGGCATTAAAATAGCGGAGGAACTTGTCGTGGAGCTTGAACCACACGAAGAGTTCGGCCGTATCGCAGCACAGACCGCAAAACAAGTGATCGTGCAACGGCTCCGAGAGGTGGAGCGCGAGGCGATAGCACAGGAATACGCAGCAAAAGTCGGTGAGACCATTTCCGGCATTGTGCAGCGCGTGGAAGGGCGGACCGTCTACATCGATCTTGGGAAGGGAGTCGGAATACTGTTTCCGCAAGAGCAAATCCCAGGGGAGTTCTACCGACTCGGGTCGCGCCTTAGAGCACTGCTTTTGGAGGTGAATATGACGCCGCGTGGCGCACAAATCGTGCTTTCACGCGCGAATCCGAGTTTTGTGAAGGAACTCTTTACCATGGAGGTTCCCGAGATCGCCGCGGGTACGGTGGAGATAAAAGCCATTGCCCGCGAGGAAGGATCCCGGACGAAAATTGCAGTGGCCTCTCACCAGCCGGGCGTGGATCCGATCGGCGCATGCGTGGGCCAACGTGGCACGCGGGTACTCACGGTCATAAATGAACTTAACGGTGAAAAGATCGATGTCATCGAATGGTCGGAGGATACCGAGCGATTTATTGCGAACGCCTTAGCACCGGCAAAAGTGACGAGCGTCGAGCTCCATGAGCGCGCAACAGCTACAGTGAAGGTTCCTGAAGATCAAATGTCACTTGCGATTGGGCGCGAGGGACAGAATGTGCGTCTTGCGGTGAAGCTCACGAACTGGAAGATCGATATCGAGGGCGCTGCGGAGCTTCTTGGCGATCAAGGTGCGGGCGACGAGGGGGAAGAGAAGACAGCCGACGAGGCGAGTGGAGAGGGAGTGTCCGGAGAGGTGTCTGCGCCACAAACGGAGAATACCGCCGCGGAAGCCGATGCGGATACGCGCGAAGAATGATATGTTCCTCCCGGACTTTTGTTCATGACATTTCTTGCATCCCCGTTCGTTCTTCCGTTCTTTGCCGCTCTTACGTCGTTGTTGTATGCGGGGGCGCTCGCACTCCGCGTTCTTTCCGCACCGACGGGATCGGAGGCCATGCGCGTAA
>MHSZ01000032.1:63661-70056 GCA_001824745.1 Candidatus Terrybacteria bacterium RIFCSPLOWO2_01_FULL_58_14
CTCTTGTGGCGCTTCCCCTTGCAGCGCTTCTTGGATTTTCTCCGCTGGGAGCTCCGGCGGCAGTCGGATTTCTCCTCGGTGCCGCCGCCTCGGCTCTTGCGGGGGTAGCGGGGATGTTCATTGCCGTGCGGGCGAACGTGCGAACTGCCGAAGCGGCATCGGGTGGTGTTGCGAAGGCTTTTGACTTGGCATTCCGCGGCGGTGCGGTGACGGGTTTTGCGGTCGCAGGGTTGGCGCTCTTATCGCTTGTGATCGTTGCCTTTCTCTACGGCATTGATGACCTCACGCCGTTTCTTGCGTTGGGATTCGGGGGCTCGCTCATTTCCATATTCGCGCGGCTCGGAGGGGGAATCTTTACGAAAGCCGCAGACGTGGGCGCCGATTTAGTTGGCAAGGTGGAGGCCGGCATTCCCGAAGACGACCCGAGGAACCCCGCGGTCATTGCCGATAACGTAGGAGACAACGTAGGTGACGACGCGGGAATGGCCGCGGACCTCTTCGAGACCTATGTGGTGACGACCGTCGCCGCTATGCTTCTTACGTCGCTTACGCGCCCAGACCTCATCGTAACGCCCCTGACGATTGGCGCCGTAGGGATTGTCGCGTCGATCTTCGCCTCTTTCACCGTACGCATTAATGCGGTGACGAGAACGCTTTTTTCCTGGTTCAGCGGCGGGGGAGAGAGCGGTGCCATTATGGGGGCGCTTTACGCCGGATTTGTCTCTGCGGCAGCGATGGCCGCGATTGGTTTCGCGCGCGTGCTTCCTGATCCGGAACTGGCGTATGCGGCATTGATCGGTATCGCCGTCACTGCTGCAATGGTGGTGATTACCGAGTACTACACGTCGAAACGATTTCGGCCAGTGCGCGCGATCGCCGATGCGTCCGCGTCCGGTCATGGCACGAACGTCATCGCCGGTCTCGCGTATGGGATGGAGGCGACCGCGGCCCCCGTGATTGTGATTATGGCGGGGATACTGCTCGCGTATGCGGCGGCAGGAGTTCTCGGCGTCGCATTTGCGGCAACGGCGATGCTTTCCCTGGTCGGTATGGTGATTGCGATTGACGCATTCGGCCCGGTGACCGACAATGCCGGCGGTATTGCGGAAATGGCCGGACTCTCCGGAGACGTACGGAAGGTGACGGATGCCCTCGATGCGGTGGGAAATACGACGAAGGCGGTCACGAAAGGATACGCGATCGCCTCAGCCGGGCTCGCAGCACTCGTGCTTTTCGTTTCTTATCTTTCAGAGCTGGGAGAAGAGGGGGCATATGATTTCTCGATTGCAAACCCGGATGTGCTCGTCGGCATCCTTGCCGGTGCTGCGGTGCCGTATCTGTTCGCCTCCTTCGCGATGCGTGCGGTAGGGAGGGCTGCGGGAACTGTCGTTGAAGAGGTGCGCCGCCAATTCCGAGAAATCGAGGGCATCATGGAAGGAAGGGCGAAGCCCGATTACGGCAGAGCCGTGGCGCTGGTGACCGAGGCCGCAATCCGGGAGATGGTTGCCCCCGCCCTTTTGCCTGTTGTCGTGCCGATTCTTGTGTGGTTCGTCCTAGGGCCCGAGGCCTTGGGCGGCGCACTCATCGGCGTGATCGTCACGGGTCTTTTTGTGGCGCTCTCGATGACATCAGGAGGAGCGGCGTGGGACAACGCGAAGAAGTTCATTGAAGAGGGGAATCTCGGCGGCAAGGGATCGCCCGCGCACAAGGCCGCGGTCACGGGCGATACCGTTGGCGATCCTTTCAAAGATACCGCCGGCCCGGCGATCAACCCGTTGATCAAAGTGATGAATATCGTGGCTCTTCTCCTCGTGCGGTTCCTCTGAAAGAAAAGGCGCCCCGCCTTTTGGGCGGGGCGATGAGCGTTAGTTCTCGACCGTTTCGATGGTTTGATCCGGATCGAGGAACCCCGTAGCGATGAGAATCGCTTCGCGCTCTTTGATCCTTCGGTTGATCTCGATGAGATCGTCTTCCGTGAAGTCGTCTACCACGAGGTTGTTGGGAGCGCCGAAACCGACGGTTGCCATCGTGATGAGCATTTCCCCGAATGGGTTGAGCGACTTTTCGCAATTGCTCACCTTGTACCAGTTCCAGCGCCCGAGCACGTACGTGGGGAAGTCCCCTGCGTAGATAATGAACTCGAACCAGGTCTTGCCCGTTCTCACATGGTGTACGCGTTGCACTTTCGTGACGAATCCGAAGCCGTGCTTGCCATGGCCGGATTCTTCCATACGGACGCGAGGAAGATCGATGATGGCGTCGGCGAGGATGGCGTAGCCGATCGTGAGCCTCCACAACCAGCCGATGCGCAGTTGCTTCGTCGTTTTGGTGATGCGGCGGGCGCGTGCGGCGTCCTGCGCGACCCAAAGCCCGATTGCGCGCGTGCCGAGTCCTACGCCGTAGGCGAGGAGGGCCCAGCAGACGGCGTTGAGTGCGAATCCGACGAAGGAGCCGCCGGGCTCCTGTGCGTCGACCGCCCGATCGAGCACGGGTACGGCTTCAAGTGCGGGATCCCATGTCGTGAGGACGGTTTCGATCGGTCCCCAGAAGATTTTCAGTAGCGCAATCGCGAAGAGAGCGAAGATTCCTATAGCGAGGTTCTTTTTCAGATCGAACATCGCCGTCTCCTTTCTGGTTGGGAAGGTTCGTGAGTAGAATGTACCATTTTTTATCGCATTCGTCAATCTTCTGCAGGATTCTCATTGAGAGGCGAGAATTTGATACATGAAGGGTGATGAATCTTAACTCCATGCAAGTATCTCGTGACCGCGCACAATATACGCTCATTGTTGTCGTCTCGCCCGAGGAACTTGTTCTTTATGAAGATGCGGCTTTTGCCGCGCTTCGTTCCGAGCTCGAACTCCCGGGTTTTCGGAAAGGTCACGTTCCCGAAACCGTGGCTCGTTCGCATCTTTCTCCCGAACGTATTTTCGCCGAAGCAGTGGAGCGGGCGGTCGCGGAGCGCGGCAGTGCTGCATGCGAAGATCTCCACATTGAATTCGTGGGCGCGCCTCGCGTGGAAGTGCTGAAAGCGGCGCGCGGGAACCCTTTGGAGTTTCGTATCACCGTGGAGGCTTTGCCGGAGGTTCCGTTGGCCGATTGGAGGAATCTGCGGGTTCCGCTGCAGCCGCAGGAGGTCGGGGAGCAAGACGTGGATCTCGCACTCGATCAGCTTCGGCGTTCGCGCGCAAAGAGCAGAGCCGTGTTGCGTGAGGCACGGCTCGGTGATCTCGTGGAAGTGGATTTCGATACTCGGTTGGATGGAGCGCTGCTTGGCGAGGGAAGTTCGCAGCGACACCCGCTCATTTTGGGCGAAGGGAACTTCATTCCCGGATTTGAGGACGCGATTGTTGGCATGAATGCCGGAGAGGAAAAAGTCGTTCATCTCTCATTCCCCGCGGATTGGGCGAAGCGTGAACTCGCCGGCAAAGAAGCCGAGTTTCGCATTAAGGCGCGGAGCGTGCAGGAGCGTATCGTGCCGGATCTGGACGAAGCGTTCGCCCGGTCAGTCGGCAAGTTCGAGAACCTCGAGGATTTACGCAAAGGCATCCGAGAAGGACTGTCGGAAGAGCGACGCGAACGAGAGCGCAGGAGGGTGCGAACCGAAGCCGTGGATCGCCTCGGCGAGCGCATTCCCGAAGATGCGATTCCCGAAACGCTTATGGCACAGGAGAGAGCGAGAATGCAGGAGGAACTTCGGGAGAGTATTGAAGCGCATGGGATGGCGTTCGCGGATTACCTCGCGCGTATCGGAAAGCGCGAGGAGGAGCTCGCAGAGGGTTTTCGGGAAGGGGCGATACGGCGCGTACGGGCGGCCCTGGTGCTTCGCGCACTGGCTCGGGAGGAAGGGATTACGGTGAGCGCAGACGAGGTCGGCGTCCGCGTGGAAGAGACGCTTCGACAGATGCGTGGCGGGGGGGAAGCGGGAGGCCGCCTTGATTCCGACGCCTTGCGATCGTATACTGAGAACGTTCTCCGAAACGAGAAAACACTGGAGCTCATCGAACAGGTAGTTGCCCCAGGCGTTTCGGGCACTTTTCCGCGCGATGAATCCAGTTGAAATATTGCATGCATAATCAACTCATTCCCATGGTCGTGGAGCCCACGCCTAGAGGCGAACGGGCATACGATATTTACTCGCGGTTGCTCAAAGATCGCATCATTTTCCTCGGAGGGCCGATTCTCGATCCGTTGGCGAATGCGGTGATCGCCCAACTTCTTTTTCTCGAACAGCAGGATCCGAAGCGCGACATTAAGCTTTATATCAATTCGCCCGGCGGTTCGGTCACTGCGGGCCTAGCGGTGTACGATACCATGCAGTACGTGAAGCCCGATGTTGCGACTATCTGTATCGGCATCGCCGCCTCGATGGCCGCCACGCTCCTTGCCGCGGGGGCAAAAGGGAAGCGTTTCGCGCTTCCCAACAGCGAAATACTCATTCACCAAGTGATGGGAGGCGCGGAAGGGCAGGCGGTGGAGATTGAGATTGCGGCCCGCCAGATTATTCGCGTCAAGGAGAAAATCAACCGCATCCTCGCCAAACACACGGGTCAGAAGATCGAAAAAATCGAACGGGATACTGACCGCGATTTCTGGATGACCGCAGACGAGGCGAAAGAATACGGTCTGTTGGATAAGATTATTTCCAAGACCAACTCAATGACGCCCCCAAAACGATCCTGATGAGGCATCGGATTTGTGGTATATCCCGCCCCACCGAAGGCGGGTTCTTCGTAGCTGCGGGCACTTCGGGTGCTATACTGAAAAGTAGTCATGCCGAGATTTGTACTCCTCATTCTTGATGGTTTTGGCATCGCCCCGTTATCGGTGGCAAACCCTCGCAGTCAGGCCTCGACCCCCACTTTTGATCGGCTCGAACGCGAGGCATTCACCGTTTCGCTTCAGGCCTCAGGCATTGCCGTTGGGCTCCCTTGGGGAGAACCCGGGAACTCTGAGGCTGGCCACCTCACGATTGGGGCGGGACGGCTTCTCTATCATCACCTTCCCCGTATCGTGATGGCGATTCAAGACGGTTCGTTCTTTACGAACCAAGCCCTCAAGGGGGCGTTCGCGCATGTGCGGCGTACGGGAGGGCGCCTTCATGCGATGGGGCTCGTGTCTTCCGGTTCCGTGCACAGTTATCCCGACCACCTCTACGCGCTTTTTGAAATGGCGCGGCGCGAGAATATTTCAATGGAACTGCACGTGTTCACCGACGGTCGCGATGCCGATCCGCACGAAGCGCGGAAATTCCTCCCGCAGATCGAGGAACGGATGCGCGCACTTGGCGTGGGGCATATTCGTTCTTTCATCGGGAGACACCTTGCGATGGATCGTGACGGGAACTGGGACAGAACAGCGCGTGCGTATCGTTTGCTCGTTGAAGGGCGAGGAGAACGGACGCCGTCGGTCGACGAAGGGCTGGAGAGCGCATATGCCGCCGGCCTGAGCGACGAGTTTCTTCCCGCGACGCTGATCGCGCAACAGGACGAAAATCCGCCCGTTGTGCAATCGGGCGACGCGCTTATCTTTTTTAACTTTCGTGAGGATTCCGCGAGGCAACTCGCGGAGGCCTTTGGCGCTTCGGCATTCGGTTTCTTTCCGCGGCGAGAGCTCGACGACTTCGCGTTCGTCACTTTGACGAGTTACGAACGCGGCCTGAAAGCTGAAGTCGCGTTTCCAGCAGAGAAGATCGGCGAAACACTCGGTGCAACCCTCGCGAAGGCGGGGATGTCGCAGTTGCGCATCGCAGAAACAGAGAAATATGCGCATGTGACCTATTTTCTCAATGGCGGCATTGAGGAACCGTTTCCGGGCGAGGAGCGGAGGATTGTGCACTCGCGCTCCGACGCCACCGCCGACGCGGAGCCGGCCATGCGCGCTCAAGAGATCACCACTGCGGTATGCGAGGCGATTACGCGCCATACACATGACGCCGTCATCGCGAACTTCGCGAATGCAGACATGGTCGGCCATACCGGAAATCTCGCGGCGTGCGCGCGGGCGCTGGAGACGCTCGACAAAGCGGTTGCCGATATTCTCCAGGCCGCTGCGGCAGAGGGCGTGCCTGTTTTTCTTGTCTCTGACCATGGAAATATCGAAGAGAAGCGCGATCGCGTGAGCGGACGACCCCTTACCGAGCATTCTCTCAACCCCGTCCCCTTTTTCGTCATCGGCGCTAAGGGCGCGAAAACCGACACAGATCAGCCCCCGCTTGATCAACGGGGATCAGAGGGGCTTTTGATCGATGTAGCGCCTACGATTCTCGCAGTTCTCGGCATCAAGAAACCGGCAAGCATGACCGGTCAAAATCTCCTCAAGTGATCCGTGCATGCGACCAAAATGATACCCCGCTACGGGCGGCCTGCCTGCCCTCCTACGGCGGGTAAACCGGC
>MHSZ01000032.1:70178-71657 GCA_001824745.1 Candidatus Terrybacteria bacterium RIFCSPLOWO2_01_FULL_58_14
TTCATCTAACAAAGCTCGTGGTGAGCCGGGTCGACCCACGGCTCGGTTTGCTCGAAGGCGATGAGAATTTGTAACCCCGATGGCGATCGGGGTGCTCAATTCCACAACTGCTCGCTTGTGAGCTCGCAGGTGGAATTGGCAAAGAAATCGCCCCGTCGTGTTAGGCGGGGCGATGTTGTTGACGGAGTTCTCCGTGCGCTTGATCGAAAAAGATGAGCGTATCATCCGGGACGTCACGATGGATCGCGCTGCCCATGCCGATTACGGCGCGTGTTCCGATTTTCACACCGGGAGCGATTGCAACATTGATGCCGATACTCGCTTCCGGGCCGATGATGGTTCCCAAATGCGTTCGCAAGGCGTCGATACGGTCAGTTCCCACCGTGCTCCGTACCGGTCCGCCATCGAGGCGGCGGTTTGCGGTAACAGTACCGGCGCCGATATTTGCACCGCGGGCGATGATCGAATCGAGGACACAGTTCCCGTGGGTCCGCGCTCCCTCCCCGATGATACTTGCCTTGAGTTCGGTGAAGGCGCCCACAATGCTATCGGGGCCGATGAGGCACCCTCCGCGGATCAGCGAATGATCCCCGATAATCGCGTTACGGCCGATCGCGCACGGGCCTTTGATGACCGCATGTGCAAGAATCTCCACGCCCTCTTCGATGCGCACGTCTCCTTCAATGACGGCGGTCGGATGGATCCTTGCCGAAGGATGAATTGCTCTTCGAACATCGCGGCGGAGGAGGAATTGGTGGATATCGAGGAGGTGCCAAGGATATTTGAGCGAAGGCGTTTCGAGGTCATCGCATTGTAGATGACGGACTTCGTTGAGGCTGGCAGAGAGATCCAGCGCCGCTTCGAAGGTGTAGTGTCCCGGGCTTTGGGCCTGCACGTGTGCGAGGGCCGCAAAAAAGCTTCGATGGAGGAGGTATGCGCCGACGATTCTTCTTCCGCGGGCGGGAGATTGTTCCCGACCGGGCTTTTCTCGCACTCGTAGCACCCTGGCGCCCCGACATACGGCGATGCCGTAGTCCGATGGAGCCGAGGAAATGCTTTTTGTGAGAAGAAGCGCTGCGGGCATTCCCGCGCCCCCATCCTTGAGGCGTCCAAGGAGTTGATCGGCCGTCACTTTTTCGGGTCCCACAAGAAAAACCGTAGAGCTCCATATGCGGGTGGCGGCCGCAAGAAGCGCCTCTCCTTGACCTTCAGCTTTTCCGTGCGGGATGAGTTCTACTGTATGCGCGAGAGAAGGATCACCGCGGATCATCTCTATGAGTGCTGAGTCCTCGGGTCGGTGTACGAGGAGGATGCGCTCGATGCCTGCCGAGAGAAGTGTTGTGAGCGTGGAGTGGAGGATCGGTTTTCCGGACCCCGCGGCCTCCATGCTCTTGTGGCGGTCTTGGCCCAGCGGCCAGAACCGCGTTGCGCGGCCGGCAGCAAGTACGATCGCTTCGTTTACGCAAAGTGCCGCAGACA
>MHSZ01000032.1:71674-72881 GCA_001824745.1 Candidatus Terrybacteria bacterium RIFCSPLOWO2_01_FULL_58_14
TGTCTGGGTTTCGGCAACCCTTTTCGGAATCGTTTTTTTTCGTTAGAGTAAGAATATGAAGGCGCGAAACGCGCCGAAACGAAAAAAGCGGATCGTCGTTATCGGAGGCGGAACGGGGATCTTCAACCTCCTCACGGGGCTCAAGCGGACCGGACATCGCATCACCGCGATCGTCACGATGGCGGACGATGGCGGGTCGACCGGGATGCTCCGTGAGGAGTTCGGCATTCTGCCGCCCGGCGATGTGCGCCGGGCGCTTGTGGCGCTTTCATACGCCGAGCGTTCTCTCGCCGATCTGTTTGCATATCGATTCGAAGAAGGAGAAGGTCTCGCAGGGCATCCGGTAGGGAATCTTCTCCTTACTGCCCTTGAGCGCATGACCGGATCGTTTGAGCGCGCGGTCGAGGAGGCCGGAAGGATTCTCCGCATTGAGGGAGAAGTGGTTCCGGTCACCCTGGATGACGTGCGGCTCACCGCATGGATGAAGGGAGGGGGAGTGGTACGAGGCGAACATGCAATCGACGTGCCGCTGCAGAGGAGGATCACTCGGATTATCCGCATTGCATTAACACCGAAGGCGAGAGCCAATCCCCGGGCCCTGGAGGCGATTTCGCGCGCCGACCTTATCCTTTTGGGGCCAGGGGATCTTTATACCTCGATCCTTCCGAACCTCGCGGTTCACGGTATCGCAAAGGCAATCCGCCGATCTTCGGCAAAAAAAGTTTTCGTCGTGAACCTTATGACGAAAAGGGGCGAAACCGATCACTTTTCTGCGCGCGATTTCGTGGACGCGCTTGAGAGGATGCTGGGGAGAGGCGTGCTCAGCGCGATACTCATCAATACGTCTCGGGCGCCGCGGGGACTCGCGCAGTGGTATCGGGAAAAAGGAAAGGTGGAGAGTGTGCGATGGTCAAAACCAATGTTTCGCGGGGTCTCCTATGCCGTGGTGACCGCGCCTCTTTTGCGCCGAGAAGGAAAGTTTATTCGTCACGATCCCGAGAAGCTCGCGCGCGCCGTGCTGCGCATACTCATTCGGCCTCGGAGAAGGAAGCGGCCCGTAACGCAGTGAATGCATGCGTGTCGCTCCGTCTCGCATTGTGCTCCGCGCGGGCTCTCGGCGCGCATGCGATGCGGCACTTCTCGTGCTGAAGCGAGGCGGGGTGGTGGTTCCCACCGATACTGTGTACGGCATCGCGGGCGACGCACT
>MHSZ01000032.1:72909-76690 GCA_001824745.1 Candidatus Terrybacteria bacterium RIFCSPLOWO2_01_FULL_58_14
CCGGGCGCACGGGTACTCGCGCGCCGGGTTTGGCCCGGGGCGGTCACGTTGGTATTGCCGCGAAGAGGAGCGAGGGGCTCTCTCGGGCTTCGCATCCCGGCTCACCCTTGGCTCCGTAAACTCATCGCGGCGTTCGGGCGTCCCGTCGTGGGCACCTCCGCGAATAGAAGTGGGTTACTTCCCGCGAAAACGGCGCGCGCAGCTTCGCGCATGCTTTCGGACGCAGATCTCATCGTCGACGGTGGCCCTTGTCGCAGAATGCCATCGCAGGTGCTGGATTGCACGACTTTCCCGCCCCGCATTCTGCGACGCGGCGAGCGATTGAGGAAGAGTTCGCTATGACGCTCCACGTATTCGATCCCGCGTTTCTCGTACCGAGCGTGATTCGACGCAGTCCCATGCGTGCGGTATATGCCGGCGAGGCGATTCGTCACTTCGGCGTAGGCCTCTTCGCGATCTTCGAGCCGGTCTATCTCTATATCGTTTTCCGTGACGCTCACTTCGTGCATCCCGTCGCATGGGTGCTGCTTTTCTACGCAGCATTCTATGCGCTCTTTGGTGTGCTCGCGGTGGTTGCAACTCGTTTCATTCCGCGCTATGGATTTCGTTTCCTCACGTTGGTGAGCTTGCTGTTCTTCTTCCTCTATTTCGTTGCGCTTTTCCTCGCCAGAGAAGCACTATGGTGGGTGCTTCTCGCGCTCGTCCTTCTTGCGATCCGCGCGGCGCTGTTCTGGCCCCCGTTCCATCTTTTCTTCGCGCGTTCGAGTCAGCCCAAACATCGCGGCGCGGCGCTGGGAAACATTGCAGTGCTCACCGCTTTGGCAAGTGCTGCAAGTCCCGCAATCGGGGGCACGATTCTTGCGGAAGCGGGATATCCCGCCCTCTTCTTTGTCGTCCTTGTGATCTTGCTTCTCTCTGCAGTACCGTATCTTGCCGTAGATATACGGGAGGGACATCGCGGTGGCTTCGGCCCCGTATTGCGAGAGGTGAGGAGTCACGGCGGTTTCCGCGGAGCGCTCGCGTTCGCCGGCCAGGGGATCGAAGATAGCGCGACTGCTCATGTCTGGCCGCTCTTTCTTTTCCTTCTCGCATTGGGATATCAAGAGTTGGGTTTTCTCACGACCGTAGCGCTCCTCGTTTCGCTCGCGATAACCCTTTTCGTCGGCCGTCTTGCCGATCATCGGAATCGTATCCAGATGCTTGTTCTTGCAGCACCTCTCGCTGGGCTCGCATGGATATTCCGCGTTGCCACCCTCTCATCGTTCACCGCGCTCGTGGCAAACGTAGCGACCAGCATCACGCGGCCTTTTGTCCTCATCCCGTTCAACGCGCTCTTCTACGATCGGGTGAGCGAGGCACAAGCGGGGGAGCCGATGCATCTCATCTTGTTCCGCGAACTCTCTTTGGGGGTTGGCCGCATCGTTTTCTTCATTGGAGGGGCAGCGGTCGTTTGGTTCACTGGTGATCTCCGATGGCTTCTCCTTGTTCCTATACTGGCTATGTTTGCGATGGCTTTTCTCAAATCCTGGGCGCCCTTCGTTCCGATAGAAGAATCTCCGGAGGCGAACGCGAAGTCGGGGGAGATGGTAGGATAGTACGGTATGGGAGAAGCGCTCGTTTCTGCACTGCGCGGCGTGGTGCGCGGCGGTGTTACGGATGACCGAAAAACCATCGAAGCGTATAGCCGCGACGCGAGCATTTTCCGTGTGAGGCCGCGGGTAGCGGCGTTTCCCAAGGACGCCGAAGACGTGACAGCGCTTGTACGCTTCGTGCGCGAGCATCGGCGTGACGACTCAACGCTTTCGCTCACTGCGCGTTCCGCAGGAACCGACATGTCCGGCGGGCCGCTCAACG
This sequence comes from Candidatus Terrybacteria bacterium RIFCSPLOWO2_01_FULL_58_14, assembly GCA_001824745.1. Lineage (GTDB taxonomy): Bacteria > Patescibacteriota > Minisyncoccia > Terrybacterales > 2-01-FULL-58-14 > 2-01-FULL-58-14. Next base: position 74,764 of record MHSZ01000032.1, read on the forward strand.
AGTCGGTCATTGTGGATTTTACCCGCTCGCTCAATCGAATCCTCGAGGTGGGGGAGGATTTCGCGGTCGTCGAGCCCGGATGCCCTTTCCGGGATTTTGAGAAAGCCATTGTATCAAAAGGGCTTATGCTTCCTTCATACCCCGCCTCCAAACACCTCTGCGCCGTCGGTGGCATGGTAGCGAATAACTCAGGTGGCGAAAAAACACTTACGTACGGCAAGACCGCTGATTACGTCCAAGAGCTTTCGGTGGTGCTCGCCGATGGCGAGGAGCACATCATACGTGCCCTTACCCTAGAAGAACTTGAAGAAAAATGCCGGAGTCAGGGATTCGAGGGGGAGTGTTATCGTAAACTTCGGGAGCTTTTGGAACAGAACGCCGAGCGCATCAGGGGCGCGAAACCGGATGTCTCGAAGAACTCATCGGGGTATGCGCTTTGGGATATTTGGGATGGGAAACGTTTCGATCTCACGCGGCTTTTTGTGGGCTCACAGGGAACGCTTGGGCTTATCACGCGGATTCGATTTCGCCTCGTGCCCAAAAAGCGATATCATCGGATGCTCGTGATTTTTGTGGAAGATCTCAAGCCCCTGCCCGCAATGGTCGAAACGCTCCTGCGATTTCGGCCAGAAACATTGGAGTCCTACGATGACCATACGTTAAAGTTCGCACTGCGCTATTTCCCCGACCTTATCCGCTCCATGCGGACGAATCCCTTCGCGCTTTTCCTGCAATTCATTCCCGACGCATGGCTGGTTTTGCGGCGTGCGTTGCGCGAAGGGCTCCCGAAGCTTACGATCCTCGCGGAGTTTACTGGCGATGATCTCATCGAGGTGCAGAAGCGGATAGACGCAGCGGAAGCGGAGCTAGAGAAGTTTCACCGGCCGATGCGCGAGGCCGACAGCGAGGCCGACACCGCAAAGTACTGGACGATTCGCCGGGAGAGCTTCAATCTTTTGCGACATCATGTGCAGGGAAAACACACTGCGCCGTTCATTGACGACATCATTGTGCGGCCATCGAAACTGGCAGAATTCTTTCCAAAACTTGAAGCCATTCTCGGCCGTTACCCCGATCTCATTTACACGATCGCCGGGCATGTCGGCGACGGGAATTTCCACATTATTCCGCTTATGGATCTCCGTGGTGAACGGGAAAGGGCCTTGATTCCCAAACTCTCCGATGAGGTGTATCGACTGGTGAAGGAATATGGGGGATCGATGAGCGCCGAGCATAACGATGGCATTATTCGGACGCCGTACCTTTCGCTTATGTTCGGAGAGGATATTGTGGCGTTGTTCCGACAAGTGAAAGAAATCTTTGATCCTGATAACATCTTCAATCCCGGAAAGAAAGTCGGCGGTACGATGGAGTACGCTTTGGCGCATATCACGCCGTACTGAATCAGGCGGTTACCGAAAAGGAAACACCCCGCCATTCGGCGGGGCGTTATTGTTCGGGTTAGTCCTTCATCCATCCCACCTCGAGATCTTTCGGTGGAACGCCGAGCCGAAGCTCTAGTTCTTTGATGCGGGTCTCGCAATCGCGGGGCGTAGCGAGTCCTCCTCCGACCATGCCGCGACCTTCTGCGTTCCACCGAGGATCCACTCTGCTCCTGAGCCACCAGGTTCCGAATCGTTCCACGCGATCGTCCTCCTTACATTCGTTCTCGTATGTGAACGAGCGATGCGGGACGAAAAGAGTAAAGCGTTTCTTCAGCGTTTTGTCAACTCTTGGTGCCGGGGGAGGGAGTCGAACCCACACGATCTTGCGATCACAGGATTTTGAGTCCTGCGCGTCTGCCATTCCGCCACCCCGGCGAGTGTAGAAGTTTTTCGTACGATGCAGTGACAGTAAAGCACCGTTTTTGATTCATTGCCAACGCGAAAGTCCGGCGTTACGCTGGAAGCGATGGCGCGGGTTATCG
>MHSZ01000032.1:76756-83144 GCA_001824745.1 Candidatus Terrybacteria bacterium RIFCSPLOWO2_01_FULL_58_14
AAAAACTACCACCGCCGTGAATCTCGCAGCTTCCCTCGCGCTCAATAACAAGCGCGTCTTGCTCGTGGACGCCGATCCCCAAGCGAACGCGACGCAAGCGCTCGGTTTTCGTCCAGAATCGGTTCCGCTCTCGCTTTACGATGTGCTCATTGGCAGGACTGGGGCGATGGAGGTGATCCGACACACCGCGATCCCCGCATTTGATCTCCTCCCCGCATCGCTTGATCTTGCCGGAGCGACGGTGGAGCTTCTGGAGGTGCCGGATCGCGAGTTCTGTCTGCGGAAGGCGCTCGTTCCGCTTCGAGAGCTTTATGACTTTATTTTCATCGACTGTCCGCCTTCGCTGGGCATTCTCACAGTGAACGCTTTGGCTGCAGCGGACGGGGTGCTGGTGCCGGTGGATGCTTCGTTGTTCGCAGTGGAAGGTTTGCGGCAACTTTCTCGCACGCTCGAACTCATTCGGGAAAATCTTGAGTTGGAGGTCGCCATTTTTGGCGTGGTGCGGACAATGCACGAGCGGAGAAGCCGTCTCGCTCGCCTCATCGAACGTGAGCTCCGCACCGCTTTCGCGGATCATCTTTTAGAATCGGTGGTGCCGCGGAGCGTGCACCTCGCCGAGTCCGGAGCTGAAGCGAAGCCGATATTCCATCATGCGCCAGGGTCGCCGGGCGCGCACGCATACCGTATGCTGGCAGAAGAGCTTCTCGGTCGTCTCGGTGAAGGTGTATCGTGAGCGTATACTCACTGTGAATCCTATGCCCCTTGGTGAAGGTCTTGGCGCGTTGATCAGGAAGAAGAAGCCGCACGGCAAGAGCGAGCGCGTGCGCGATACGGGAGCCCCGCGAGCCGGCGTATTTTTTGTCGACGTGAACAATATCGACGCAGGCGCACAACAGGCCCGCAAGGACTTCGTAAAGAGCGGCATTGCGGAACTTGCGGCCTCGATTCGGCAGCACGGTATTTTGCAGCCCTTGGTTGTGGAGAAGCGCGAAGAGGAAGGCGGCCGCGGCATCCGGGTTCGATATCATTTACTCGCGGGGGAGCGGAGGCTGCGGGCAGCGAAACTCGCAGGACTCACCCAGGTACCGGTGGTGATCCGCCATGCGCAGGATGACCGCACGCGTTTACTTTTGTCTCTTATTGAAAACGTGCAGCGCGAAGATCTCAATGCGATGGAACGCGCCGAGGCCTTTTCGCGATTACGAGATGAGTTTCGTCTCTCGCAAGAGGAGATCGCGCAGCGCATCGGCAAGTCGCGCGAAGCGGTGGCGAATACCCTTCGTCTTCTCCAGTTGCCCGACGAGATGCGCGATGCGGTGCGCCGCGGAGCACTCTCTGAGGGCCATGCACGTGCCGTGTTGGGTGTCTCCGCCGGGAAGAGGACGCTTATGTTCCATCGGCTGCGAGAGCGGCCGATGAATGTGCGAGAAGCAGAGGCGTTGGCGCGGGAGTTGGGCGGAGTGCCGCGAAGACAAGCGCCGGTTCGAGTGGCCGATGCCCGCCGAGCAGCGGACGAAGAGAAACTCCGCACCATCTTCGGCGTACCGGTGCGCATTACGACGCGCGGCGAACGCGGTTCTCTCGCATTCGTGTTCCGTTCGAAAGCAGAGCTTCGAGAGCTTTTTCGGCGACTTCTCGGGAAGCAGTGAGTTTTCCCCCGCGCGATTTAGACGACTCGTCCCTCCGCCCGAAAGATGCCTTTCACCTTCTTGAGGCGCTCGAGGAGGCGTTTCAGTTCTGCACGGTTCTCAATCGTTACCAGGAGCGCAATAGTTGCGGTAGCCCCTTCGCCGGAACCTTCAATCTTCTTGATATTGAGGCCGGCTTGGCTCACGACGGTCGTGACATCCTTCATGAGGCTGACGCGATCTCCGACGTTAAGATGCAGCTCGGCGCGCATCGAAGCTGGAAGCGGGGCTGCCACCTCGATGCCCTGCTCACGCAGCGCTTTTCGGATTTGATGCTTTGCCATTGAGGTGCGGGCGAGCTCGAGCCATTTTGAAGATGGCTTTTTTCCTTTCTGAATAGTGATCTCCACCACGTCGCCGTTCGCAAGCGGCGCATCGAGACCCACGAAGCGGTCGCTCACCCGAGCTCCTACCGCCTGATTGCCGATTTCGGAATGGATTGCGTAGGCGAAATCGATCGGCGTCGCGCCCTCCGGAAGCTCGATGACGTCCCCTTTCGGAGTGAAGACGAATATCCGGTCTTGGAAGAAATCGATGCGGAGCGCGTCAAGAAATTCGTCGGTGCCGCGCACTTCCCGTTGCCAGTCGCGGAGTTGTTCCACCCAGCGGAATCGTTCTGGGCGCCTCAAGCTCTCCTTGTCCCCCTCGCTATAAGCCCAGTGGGCCGCGATGCCATATTCCGCTTGTGCGTGCATGTCCTGCGTACGTATCTGGAACTCGGTGATCTTCCCGTCCTCGCAGAACACGGTGGTATGGATTGATTGGTAGCCGTTGGGTTTTGGGATCGCCACGTAGTCCTTGATGCGGCCGGGGAGCGGCTTCCATCGTTGGTGGAGCGCGCCCAACGTCGCGTAGCAGGCAGTGACATCGGGCACGAGCACGCGAAGCGCTACGAGATCGTAGATTTTCGTGAAGTCCATATCGTAGCGTTGGAGTTTCTTCCAGAGAGAATAATAGTGCTTTGCGCGCGCCTGGACTGCGAGCGCCCCGGTTCCTTCTCGGGAGAGCTGTTCTTGGACTACGGGGATGAGGCGTTCGCAGTACACCCTGCGCTCTTCGTAGAGTTCGCGGACATTGCGCAAGAGCCACTTATGTTCCTCGGGATACACTACAGGAAAAGCGAGGTCTTCGAGGCGCACCTTGATGTCTCCGATCCCGAGGCGTCCCGCCAGTGGCGAGTAGATATCGAGCGTCTCCAGCGCGATCCGGCGCTGCTTCTCGGGCAGAAGAGAGGCGATGGTTTCCATATTGTGGAGCCGATCGGCGAGTTTGATGAGCACGACGCGAACATCTTCGGCCATCGCGAGGAACATCTTTCGAAGATTTTCCACGTGGCGCTCTACGCCGCGGTACTTGATTTTTCCGAGCTTGGTGACGCCGTTGACGAGAAAGCTGATTTCTTCACCAAACGCGCCTTTGATTTCTGCGATGGTGGTCGGAGTGTCGTCGACCACGTCGTGGAGTAGGGCGGCAGCAATGCTGGCATCGTCCATGCGCATTTCTGCGAGCGTGCGCGCCGCAGAAAGAGGATGCACGATATAAGGTTCTCCGGATTCCCGTTTCTGCTCTCTATGCGCACGCTCGGCGAAGACGTACGCTCTTTGAATAAGCGAGAAGTCCGCGTGCGGATTTTTTCCGCGCGTGGCCTCCAGAACGTCTTCAATGGTAATTCGGGCGGTTGACATATCGCCTCTTTTCTTTACAATGCGACGGGTCACTTGACAACGAATGCGCGGAGGGAGGAACCGATGAGAAAGGAATGGTGGGAAAAATATCTCACCGTCAACGCGAGGCAACTGACGGCATTTGCCGAAATACTGGCGCGAGAAGACCTTGGCGTCCCCGATTGGCGCGGGCCGGTGTTCCCCTCGGAAGATAATGGACAATTCATCGAGTTTCTCGGCGTGGGGAATGCGATCAACTTTTGCGCCACCGATCCGGTGACGGGCGAAAAGTTCGCGACGGAGTGGCGCGGTAAGCGTTGGGTGGGCACTTTCGGGATATGGGCGGCACTCCGCCGGGCCATAGAGGCCCGGAGGAACATTCTTGAACCCGCAACGCTCCAGGCCTTCACCGCAGCCGATGTGGCTCGGATCTTCGAGCCAGCCCCCGGGAGCCCGTCACTGCCACTGATTCGAGAGCGGGCCATGCAGCTTCAGAACGTCGGCACCGTCCTTGCCCAACGCTTCAACGGTTCATTCGCATGGCTTTTCGATTATTGCGGGTGGGATGTTCCGCGGATCGTGGAGACGCTGACGATTTTCTTTCCGGCATACGGCTGCGATCGCTGGTTGCATCCCGCAACGAAAGAATCGATCTCCTTCGATAATCGCGCCCGGCTTCTTCCGCTGATGTATGAAGGCAGGGCCCGCGCGTCGGAAGGCCGCCTGCGGACACTTCGGCGCGTCGAGCAACTTGGTCCTGTTGCGGACTACGATGCGCCAAAGGCGCTGCGGCACTTGGGCGTTCTCGTGTACACGCGAGCCGTCGCCAATGCCGTTGATAGCGGCACGATGCTTCCTTCCGGAAGCGAAGAGGAGTTGGCGATTCGATGGGCCACGTGCGTTGCGATGAGTACGCTGTTGCGCCTGGTGAACGGACGCCGCGAGCAGCCCATCTCGATGATCGAGCTAGACTTCGCAATTCTTTCGCGTGGTCGCGTAAAGGCCCCGCGCCATCACGTAACGCTCACGACGGCGTACTGACTGAACGCTGAATGAAAACACGACACCCCGTCCATCTCAGGACGGGGCTTTTCCTTTTTGCGGGCGCCGTCTTTCCTTGCGGCACCGCCCCGATCAAGGGTCGGGGCGGCAAAGAGCGCCACCGTTTCACTTGAGAACGCTCACGGAGCGAGGAGGACTTCTTTGCGCTCGTCGAGCGACGGGAGCGCGTTCACGAACACTTTATTGTCAGAAATCGAGTAGAGGTTATCGCCGATGCGAATGTTCCGCTTCACGAAAAGCGACGGCTCGCTATACGAGAAGCTTGGGTGCTCGCGCGCCGATCCCGCGAGGTGCGTGATCCGTCCGAGGAGCCGGAAGCCGCGTTCGAGCGTAAGCTCGTAGACGTACGAACCCTGGAAGGTCGCCGGCGCGTACTCGAAATCCCTTCGCTCGGGCTGTCCTTTCTGTTCCGGCGTGAATTCTGCGAGGAGAACCGGAAGAGCAAGGAGGTGTCGTTGCGGGTCAAAGAGGAAGGCCTTGTGATTCGAGAGCGCGTCCGAATCGGTTCCGCGGTCGCCGAGGTCAACCTTAAAGAGCTCCTTCGGATCTTGCGGATCCGTTACGTCGAAGAGCGCGATCTTCATGCCCTGGTACCACGCGAAGGTTCCCGATTCGTCAGCGACCGCGTTCTTCCCGATGCCGATGATGTGCGTCTCATCGTACGGATGGAGGTAGTCGGAGTAGCCAGGGACCTTCAGCGCCCCGAGCGTCTTGGGCTCCCGCGGATTTCGAAGATCGATGACGAAGAAGGGATCGATTTTTTTGAACGTCACGAGGTAGGCGCGCGACCCGAGGAACCGCGCCGAATAGATCGTTTCGCCGAGACCGAGGTCCTCGATCTGGCCGAGCCGATCGAGATTCTCGCCGAGAACGTACACGCCGTTCGTCGGCGGACGCTCATCGAAGGAGTTTCCAATCGTCGTCGCGATGCGGAACGTTTTCTCGAACTCGTCCATCGAAAACTGGTTGAGCACCGTTCCCGGAACACGCCCCTGCGCGACGTGCTCAACCTTCACCCCGGCGAGAGTGAACTTGTCCACGATTGTTTCCTGCCGTTCAAAAATAGGGAAGCCGACAATCGAGAGGTTCTGGGGGCGGCTGTATTCAAAATGCGCCGAGGCGACGTAGAGATTCTCTGCTGAGGCGTAAACGTTCTCGCCCGTTCCGGCGATGACGCGGCGCGTGACAGGTGCTGCGGGGTCGTCGATCGGAATCGCGGCGATAGTGAGGAATCTCACCTCGGTCACAGGGTCGGGATTCGCGACCTCGCTACAGGGAACGACGGGTTGGAACGCGGGGGTCGCCTGCGTCCCAAGCGTATCGCGGTAGCGCGGGAGGATTGTCTCGACCGAAGACGCCGCCCGTGTTCCTCCGGAGCCATCCTCGGGGTCGTAGAGAAAAGCATCCGGGGATTCAGCAAGGACGAAATAGACGTACCGGTCGATCATCCGCGAGGTGCGGTATACTCCCTCAAACTCGATCGTCCGGAGATACTTCGGCGCACGGGGGTTTTCGAGCGAGTAGAGTTCGGCGAAACTCACTAAGTCCCTCGGTTTATCGTCGCCGAAACGGGAACGCTGCTCGGGTTCGCCGACACGCGGCTGGTGCGATACGAAGCGGGTTCCGAAGACCATGATGGTCTTTTCGCGGAGAAAGAACTCCTGCGGGTAGGTGTCGGACGAGAACGTGATCGTCGAAAGGCGCTGCGCGCGATCGGGTGGCGTCGCCTGGAGGACATGAAGTGCGCGCTGGGCCGTGAGGATGTAGAGGAAAGTCCCGTCCGTCTTCACGATGTCCGCCTCATCGACACCCTCGACTTGGGTATTCGTCCGCGTGTAGTCGAGCGCTCCGGTGTCGCCGCCGCCTCCGCCTATGCCGTCGGCACGCATAAAAACGCCGGGGAGCTCCGTCGCCTCCGCGAGTGCTTCGCGGTGGTCCTTGAATGCATCAGCGATCGCTTGGCAGGATGCGAAC
>MHSZ01000032.1:83171-90653 GCA_001824745.1 Candidatus Terrybacteria bacterium RIFCSPLOWO2_01_FULL_58_14
CCGTACGTCGCTCCCTTCAATTTTTGGCTCTCTTCCACTCGGTTCTCCTGATCCCGGGAACCCATACCGGACGATGATGAAGTAACCGGCGGTCGTGACCGTGGCGACGATAAAAACCGCGACGGCGCCAAAGAGGATGCGCCTCCGAAACGTAGACATCATCCCCAGCATATCACGTCATCTAAGGTGCGTAATCGTCGCATCGAGGAAATCCGGCAGCACCGCGCGCACGGTATCACGGCGTGGTTGTTCGCGCACGAGGTATGTTCCGGCGTTACGCTCTTCTTGCGTACGGAGAATCTTTGTGGCATAAATCAACAACGAGTTCTTTGGGAGGCAGTGATCGTGGTACAGGTTTCCGAAGCAACAGCTCAAGGGCAGAGGGCCGCGCAGGAAGATCGCTTCCTCTCGCGCGCGTTCAATGACGCAGCACTTCCCGATGGCGGCGGATGGCTGCTTGCGGTCTTTGACGGTCACGGAGGCGACTTGGTGGCCGTTCACGCCTGTCTTCGGTTCGAGGAATACTTCCTCGAGCATCTTCTAGAAGGGGAACGTTTTTCGGATGCCCTTCAGATGGCGATCGCACAGCTTGCAACGGCGACTCGTGAATATGCTGCCGGATCGACAGCTTCCGCGACCTTCATCCCGCTCCATCGTCGATACGCGTACGCCGCGGTGGTGGGCGATTCCCCGGTGATCATCCGGGATCGCGACGGGAAGATATGGGTGGCCCCGGAACACAACGCTCGCACGAACGAGCGGGAGCGGGACGTCGCATGTCAGCGGGGCGCGCGTTATGACGCCGGCTACCTGTGGACCGCGGACGGCGAATATGGCCTTCAGCTCTCCCGCGCGATTGGGGATCGGAATCTCGGGTTCCTTTCGCAAGAGCCGGAAATCCATGCAGTACCGCTGGGCGACGACAGCTTCGTGATCGTTGCTTCCGACGGCATCGTGGATTCTTCCCACAGCTATCCTGCGATGCACGCTAAACGGGTTGCCGAGATCGTCGCAGATGGCGGCGACGCGAATGCGATCGTCGAGGATGCGCTTGTGCGCCGGACCGGCGATAATATCACCGCAGTGGTTTGGCGGCAGACACCCGAAGCGTAAACCGTCTCATACTAAGGCCCCGCCCTCAAAGGCGGGGTCGCTTCTTTTAGGGCAACAAAAGATGGCAGCGAGCTCTGACCTGTCATGGGACCCAATACGGTCGCTTCAGGAGACCGCATTTCCTTATTGCTCGTCATGGGTGTTCCGTGGTAGTATGCGGGCGTATGGACATGTTCTCTCTTCTTCTCGTGGTCGGCATCGTTCTGTTGGCGCTCAGCGGATTCTTCAATTTCATCTCGTGGTCGTTCAATGCGCCGGCGATTATCGCGCTAGCACTTGTCTGGCTTGTCGCGACGTACAACCGTTTCATCACATTGCGCACGCACGTGCGGGAAGCGTGGGCGGATATCGAGGTGCAGCTCAAGCGACGCTATGACCTCATCCCAAACCTGGTCGAAACCGTGAAGGGATACGCGAGCCATGAGCGCGAGACGTTCGACCGAGTCGTTCAGGCACGGTCTGCGGCAATGCAAGCGCAGACGCTCAAGGAGCACGCCGAGAAAGAGAACGTGCTTACCGGGGCACTTAAATCCTTATTTGCGCTTGCGGAGAATTATCCGCAGCTGCGCGCGGTGGAGAGTTTCACAGAGCTGCAGCGCGAACTCACTGATACGGAGGACAAGATTCAGTCAGCGCGTAGGTTTTATAACGGCAACGTCCGCGACTACAACATCGCGATTCAGCTTTTCCCGATGAACGTCGTCGCGACGCTCTTCCATTTCGCCACGCAAGATTTCTTTGAGCTTGGGGGAGGGGAGGCCGCCGCACGCGAGCCCGTAAAAGTTTCCTTCCCGAAGGGGTAAGCAGCGGTAGGAAGGAGCGGAGCAGAGGACATGGCAACGCTCTACACGCACCGTGCGGAGAATATTCGAGCAACATGGCTCCTTTTTGGGGCCTTTGTTGTGCTTATCGCCGGAGTAGGGTGGGTCGTTTCCTACGCTTACGATGCCTATATTATTTTCCCCATCGCGGTTGCGATTGCAGTTTTCATGAGCGTTGCGAGCTATTGGTTCTCGGATAAAATGGTTGTGGCGTTCTCTGGCGCTAAACCCGTACTGAAGCAGGACGATCCGGAGCTCTACCGAACGGTCGAGAATCTCGCGATTGCGGCAGGGCTTCCCGCGCCGAAAATCTACATTGTTGAGGACCCCGCGCCCAATGCGTTCGCGACGGGACGCGACCCCAACCACGCAGTCATCGCGGTGACGCGAGGTCTTCGTCAGGGGCTCGAGAAGCCGGAACTCGAAGGGGTACTCGCTCACGAACTCGCACACATCGGGAATAATGATATGTTTATCGCGACCGTCGCTGCGGTGCTCGCGGGCGTCATTGCGACTCTCGCGGATCTTTTTATTCGTATGACTTTTCACGGAGGTTTCGGCGGCTCTCGGCGAGATCGCCGCGGCAGCGGCGGGGCGCTTATCCTTGTCGGGCTCATCGGTGCGCTGGTTTTGGCGCCGATTGCGGCGACGCTCTTGCGTCTTGCGATCTCGCGCCGGCGCGAGTTTCTCGCCGACGCATCCGGTGCACTCCTCACGCGTCATCCCGAAGCCCTGGCACAGGCGCTGGAGAAGATATCGGCCTTCTCGTTGCCGATGCGGCGCGCACCCGAGGCCATCGCGCATCTCTGGCTCTCCGATCCGCAGATTCAGAAGCATAAGGCCTCCTTCTTCTCACGTTTGTTTATGACCCACCCGCCACTTGAAGACCGGATTCGCGCCTTGCGCAAGATTGCTGCGTGATCGCGTCTCACTGCTTGTATGCAATGTCCGCAGGAGAAATCTGCACTCGAACGCATTGCGCCGCACGGTGTTGCAGCGTGGAGATGCTCTTCTTGTAATGGCATATGGTTTCCCGAGGATCACTTACGCCGGCTCAAGGACGCTCAAGATGCCCTTCTGCGATGGATTGATGTTGATCTGTGGGCGAATCCGGAAGAGTTTCGCCTTTCCAAAAGTTCGCGAGTATGCCCCGAGGATGCGATGCCGCTTTATCGGGCTGCGTACGGCGATTCCGGCGTTACGGTCGATGTTTGCGCTGATCATCACGGCGTATGGCTTGACGAAGGAGAGTTCCGGGCGATTATTGATTGGCTGCGCAGCCGTATTGAACAGGAGACATTCCTGGGTTATCTTCGGGAGGCGGGCACCGAAGCCGCAGAAATCGTTACGGGGAGCGAGAGCGTGGCGTCTGAGACGGGTGATTTCCTTGTCGTTGCAAAGCTCCTCGCGTATCGCCTTCTCGTACAATTTCCCGTACTCGCGAAGATTATCGCGCAGCTTCCCACATAAGAGTATACGCGGTGGGGTCGCATAGTGGTCTAGTGCGGTTGCTTGGAGAGCAACTGTCCGGGAAACCGGACCGCGAGTTCGAATCTCGCCCCCACCGCCATGAATCAGAACCCGCTCGGCAGACGCGGTTCATGGCTGCCCCGAATCGTGTTTCGGCGCAGCCGAAACTCTGGTTCTGGGGCGCCATGGTAACCTTTTCGTTCTCTTATTGAGATTTTTGTCCAACAGCACTATCATCGCTTCGATAGTTAGATAAACTCACCTACACTATTTTTATGGAAGGCAATACGCAAAACACACAGTTTACCAAAAAGGAACGCAGGGAGTTAGGGCGGCAAGAAAAGGCCGAAGAACAGAAGAAGAGAAAAGCCAAGCGGCTCTATCGCCACATTGCCCTGTGGCTGTTCGCTATCTTTGTTATTGGCGCCGGTATTTTCGGCATGGTCAAACTTGCCTCTCGTTCGCCGCAAGATGGAGGATCGGCGGTTACCGTTGACGCCGTAAGCGCGGAAGATTGGCTCAAGGGCAACCGCGATGCACAAGTCGTTCTTATCGAATACAGCGATTTCCAGTGCCCCGCATGCGCTTTTTATTACCCGCTGTTAAAAAATCTGACAGAGGAGTTCGGAGATAAAATCGCCATGGTCTATCGCCATTTTCCGCTTCCGAATCATCAAAATGCGAAACCAGCAGCTTATGCCGCTGAAGCGGCCGGACGACAGGGAAAGTTTTGGGAAATGCACGACATGATTTTTGAAAATCAAGAAGAGTGGCAAGGCAAGCGAAGCGCAGATGAAGTTTTTCTCACTTACGCCAAGACGCTTAACCTCGATGAAGACCAGTTCAAGGCGGATTTCGCCTCAAGAGAGATAAAGGAAAAAGTGGACAACGCGTATCGAAACGCTACCGGCTTGGGATTGAATTCTACCCCCACCTTTTTTCTGAATGGCACAAAAATTGCTAATCCGCGGAATTACGACGAGTTGAAAAGCGCTATTACTCAGGCCATCAATGAAAATCCCTAATTGGCTTACGCTCACGTTTCTCGCGGTGAGCTTTCTTGGTTTTCTTGATGCAACCTACCTCACAGCCCAGCATTATCTGGGGACGATCCCGCCTTGCGTGATCACCACCGGATGCGAAGCGGTGCTCACAAGTGCTTACAGCGTTATCTTTGGCATTCCCGTCGCCCTCTTTGGATCCATTTATTATCTTGTTCTTTTCCTTCTCGCGGTTTTCTCGCTTGATATGAAACGCGAAGCTATTCGCTTCGCAGCCATACTCACGCCCGTCGGATTTTTGGCTTCTCTCTATCTTGTTTATCTTCAGCTTTTCGTTATAGAGGAAATTTGTACCTATTGTGCGGTTTCAGCGGCAGCATCAACAACTTTATTCATTCTCGGCCTATTCATGATAAGGAAATCGTCAAAGTCGAAGGCAGCGCTTCAAAATGCGAGTAGCCATGAGCGCCCAGGAATAAGGGCGTAAAAGGCGGCGCAATACTCGCGTAAGAGAAGCAAAGAGCCCGGTAGCGTTCGTCGCGCTCATAGCCCTTTTCTTATGGCCCGAAAAGCGCTATAGTGTCGCTGATATCTCCGCGGGTATCGGGGGAAGGGAATCCTGATGTCTCGCGTGTCGTGATGCCGTTCTCCTCGCCACGTTTTCTGCTCCGCGTCGGCCTCGCGTTCACGCTCCTCTACGCGGCAGCAGCGTCGTTCTCGCGGCCGACGGCATGGGCCGCGTTTTTCCCTGCATGGACGACGGCCTTCGTTCCGAGAGAGATCCTCCTGCCGGCCTTCGCCTTCTTTGAGGTCGTCCTCGCCTTGTGGCTGGTTTCGAATCGGTTTCCTGCGATCGCGGCGGCGAGTGCCGCGTTCGTGTTTGGGGCCATCGCAATCTTCAATCTTGCCGCACTCGATATCATTTTCCGCGATGTGGGTCTTGCGTTCGCCGGCTTAGCACTCGTTTCACTTTCGTTCGCAGATGATACGTTCGCGCAGACATTGCTCGCGCGATACCGCAACCTCCCGCCGCGCCGGAGAATAGCGCTGTGGTTTTTTCTTCTTGGAGCGTTGATGCTTAGCTACGCCCTTCTTGGACTCCGCGGTATTATTGCGCCGCCGCGATTGCCGTGAGGCGCGAATAACTCTGTTTTTCGCATGACTCCCGTTGAACAAATCAAATCACGACTCGATATCGTAGAAGTGGTGGGCGGCTACATAAAGCTTCAACGCGCCGGGATCAACCTCAAGGCACGCTGTCCCTTCCATAATGAGAAAACCCCTTCGTTTTTTGTATCGCCCGCCAGGCAGACTTGGCATTGCTTTGGATGCAGCAAAGGAGGCGACATTTTTTCCTTTGTCCAAGAAATCGAGGGAATGGAGTTTCCCGAGGCGCTGCGGATATTGGCGCAACGCGCCGGCGTGGAGCTGGTGCATGAATCGCGCGAGCGGCGTGATGCGCGCAGCCGCCTTTTCGAAGCCAATGAGTTAGCCGTGAAGTTTTTCGAAACGCAACTCCTCAAAAGTCCTGCCGGGGGGCGGGCGCTTGCGTATCTTCGGGATCGCGGCCTCCGAGACGAGACCATCCATGCGTTTCGTCTCGGCTGGGCTCCGGAGGCGCAAGACGCGCTTCTCGTGTTCCTCCGAGGACGCGGGTTCTCTGATAAGGCGCTCGATGAGGTAGGACTCGCAACTCGCGCGCGCGACGGCTTTCGGGCTCGATTCCGGGGGAGGATCATGTTCCCGATTTTTGATGGAAGCAACCGTACGGTTGGCTTTACGGGACGCATTTTCGGTCGCGAGGAGGGAGAGTATGATCCCAAATATCTCAATACGCCGGAGACCCCGATTTTCGAAAAACACCGTATTCTCTATGGGCTCTCGGCAGCTCGCAAGGAGATTCGACGACGAGGAGTAGCATTGCTCGTGGAAGGCCAGATGGATTGTCTCTTGGCGCATCAAGCGACGAGCGCTCACGCCGTTGCGACTTCCGGTACGGCCTTGAGCCCGCAGCATTTGGTGGTGCTCAAGCGACTCGCGGACACGGTGATTTTTTCCTATGACGCTGACGTTGCAGGTATCGAGGCGGCGAAACGAGGCATCGATCTTGCCCTGGAAGCGGGCTTCATCGTACGGCTTGCTGTTGTACCGAAAGGGAAAGATCCCGCCGATCTTATTCGTGATGATATCGCGGCATGGCAGGAGCTTCTCGAACACGGCACGCAGCCCATCATCGGGTTCTTGCTGGAGCAGGCGCTCGCAGCGCACGGTTTAGCATCGCCGGAGGCGAAGCGCGCGGTAGTTACGGCGGTATTTCCCGCAATCGCGAGGATTTCGAATACAATCGAACGCGCCGAGTGGCTTGAACAGGTGCGCCTTCGTTTAGGGATGACGCAGGCGAACGCGGAGGCGTTTTGGCAAGAGGTGGTGAAACATGAAGTGAAGAGCATCGAGGCGCCTCAGGTTTCCTCCGAGCAAGATCGGCCGCTTCCCAAAGAAATACTGTCAAGACGGGAACTCCTTGAGGAACATCTGGTGGCCCTCACGATGCTGCAGGAACAACTCAATGATCTCGGGGATGAAACAATAGTGCGTTCTTTACGCAATCGCGCACTCTATCGCGTGGCGCTGACTGCGGTGCAACCTGCAGAAGGGGCGTCCCTCGCCATTCCCGAACGCGTTTCGCGATTCCAAGATGCCATTGCCGAAGAGTTCAAACCGTATGGGGAGCGCATCGTCTTCATGGTTGAGGAGATGGCGGAATCCATCCGCGACCTTCTCGAGGAACGGAACGCATGCTTAAGGGAAATTCGGACACTCGATCTTCGTGAGCGACTCGAAGCGATTTCTACTGAACTGGAGGCCGCGGAGCGCTCCGGCGATTTCGCGCGAACCCGCGAGCTTACGGAACGCTTTCGAGAATCCTCTGCAAATCTCGCCGCACTTTTCAGCGAGACGTCCCGAGTAACAGAAACGGTTTCCTGACCGTCGCGATAAAGCGCTATGCCGGAGCGAAGAAAGCGAAAACGGCGCATCGGATCCAAACGAGGAGCTGGGCGCCGTGCCATACGCAAATC
>MHSZ01000032.1:90661-100095 GCA_001824745.1 Candidatus Terrybacteria bacterium RIFCSPLOWO2_01_FULL_58_14
GCGAGGGGCGACTCGGAAGCGCGCTGTCGTAACGGCGAGACGCTCGCGCAAGAGAACGCCGATTATCACCGACGAGATTCGCGCACAGCTTATTCAGCGCGGCCGGCAACGGGGCTTCGTGACCTATCACGAAATCGAAACGCTTGCTCCTTCTATCGAGCAAGATATCGCAGGCCTTGAGCGCCTCTATGCCGATCTTGGGCAGGAGAATATCACCGTTGTCGAACAGCGGTCCTATTTGGATATCGAAGAGCCGGCGAAGCCGGTAAAGAAGCGGCGCGGTGCACTCACCGGCGTTCCTTCGCCCGAGCACTATGATTCAGTGCAGCTTTATCTTCGCGAAATCGGACGCGAGAAGTTCCTTACTGCCGACGAAGAAAAGGAGCTCGCTCGGCGTATCGAGAAGGGCGACCGGGAGGCCTGGCGCAAGCTCGCCGTAGCGAATCTCCGGCTCGTCGTATCGATCGCAAAGCGTTACGTGGGACGTTCACCGAATCTCACGCTCCTCGATCTTATCCAAGAGGGCAACCTCGGACTCTTTCGGGCCGTTGATAAGTTCGATTATCGCCGCGGCTATAAGTTTTCCACCTATGCAACGTGGTGGATTCGGCAGGCGATCAACCGTGCCTTGGCCGATCAGGCCCGTACTATTCGCATCCCGGTGCATATGGTGGAAACGATCTCCAAGTATACACAAGTGAAACGGCGGCTCGTGCAGGATCTCGGCCGGGAACCCTACCCCGAAGAAATCGCGACCGAGCTCAATCTCCCAGTGGAAAAGGTGCATCATATCCAGCGCATCTCTCAAGAAACCGTTTCACTGGAAACGCCGGTCGGAGAATCCGGGGACGAGGACTCTTTGCTCGGCGAGTTTGTAGAAGACCAGAAGGAATTGTCTCCGGACCAGCGGGCGACACTTCAGATCCTTCGTGACGAGATTCACGGAATTCTCAGCGACCTTTCGCCCAGGGAGCAGAAGATTCTACGGATGCGCTTTGGCCTCGACGAATATGAGGGGAAGACGCATACCCTCGAGGAGGTGGGCGTGGAGTTTGGCGTGACGCGAGAGCGAATCCGTCAAATCGAAGCCAAGGCCTTCGAACGCATCCGGCAGCACCAAAAAGTGAGACGCCTGCAGGGTCTCGGCGAGTTCAATCGCTGATTCCGTTATGCCCTTTGTTCCGCGTAAGCGCGTTATCCGAGAACTCGAACGCTACGAAAAGGAGCGGCCGAGTTTCACGAAACGTGAACTGAAGCGCGTGACGAAGCCCCTCACTGGCGAGTTTCGCCAGCGGGCGGTGGGAAGAATTGTAAGCCGGAAGGAATTCCGAGAGGGCGTACATCACGCCGTGGAAGAGCAGAAGATTCGAGGGGCAGAGCGAGCGCGGCTGTTTGAGCGATGGAGAAAGTGGTTCCGCCCCGAATCGCTCCCGCCCATGTCGAGTGAAAGGGACGCGGATCTCCAGAAACGCGGGCCGGAGAGTCGCGATGCGGGATACGGTGTTCCCGTTCCGGAACCTCCGCGCGTCCACGTGCCTCCGTTGATCGAACGACGGTTCGACGCAGCGCAAACCGGGAGCGTTATTCCTCCGGAGCTGAGGGGCGATGTGCGTGATTCGCACGATGATGAGCAGGGTGCGTTTTCCGACGATCGTCGAGAACGACGAGACGAAGAAACGGCTTTACGGCAGGAACCCCCCGAGTTTCCCGGAACGGAAGCGCCGCTTGCGGATTCGGGTTCTCCACGGGCCTTGCCGCAGCGTCTCCGGGAACGATTCTCGCAGTTTGTTTCTGCTCGGGATGAGCAAGAAGGTTCGTCTGCGGAAGAGCAAGCCCCCCGCAGCACTCGGCCCGAAATGACACCCGCGCCGCAATCTTCCGTGTCACCGAGAGAGAGCGACGCGGCGAGGGGAGAGGAAATGCCAGTGGCGGGTCTTTCGCAAGAATTGCGCGCATCGATGGAGCCAGAGGCACTATCGTTGGGCGAGAAGCAAGAGGAAAAAACAATGCCAGAAGCGCGCCGTAGTATCGGGGCGATACCGTCGCATGCACTCTATGAGCGGAAGCGCGAACTTTCAGAAATGATCGCAAGCGGCGAGACCCTTTCTCCGCAACGCGAGGCACGAAGCCGGCGAGTGGCCGCGGGCGTGCAGTTTCAGGCGCGCATCGAGGGGTGGACATTTTGGCGCCGCGCGGCATGGTGGGGATTTCTTGGCGTAGGAGCATTCTTGTGGCTTCGGGAGCTCGTATTCTTTTCTTCCTGGTGGGGGATTCCCGGGACATTTGTCGCAGCAGTTCTCGGCCCGATCCTCATTCCTTTCTTCCCAATCCTTGAATGGTTCCAGCGCGGCGGATTTCCTTGGCTTGATTTCGCTTTATTGGTCGCAGCGATGGTATTGCTATGGTACGGAAGGTGGGAAAGCCAGAGATTCCTGCGAAGCGTTTTCCCGCACAAATTTTCCGGTGAACGCTCGACGCCCCCTCCCTCCTCGGATAGTATGGATCCCGGAAGGAGGTGAGGAGCGATGCAACCGATTCCCCGAGAAAAAGTCCTGAAGGCGCTCGAAAAAGTCGCCCGCAGTTCTTCGCTCAAAGATCAAGACGTCGGCCGCGCCAAAAATCTCTCCGGCGGGCAAGTGCGCTATAGCGCACTCGGCCGCGAGGTTTCCGAGCAGGAACTCGACGCGCTCAAAAAATGGATGCGCCAGCACGGCGCGCAATCGCGCGACATTGAGCGTTTTGAACGAGAGCTTGGATTGAAGCGTGGAGGATTATTCTAATCACCCCTTCCGCTTTTGGCATGAGCGCTAGAGAGACCGATCTATGTTGAGAAATATCATCGTCGTATTCGTTTCGGTTGTCGCGGGTCTCATCATAATACTGATGGGATCCTCATATTTACTTGTTTCTGATATAAGTGGGGACAATCCGTCCCTTGCTGTCCGATTGCTGGTTTTGTTAGCAGTATTTATTGGGTTCTTAATTCCCGGATTTATCGTTTGGTTTAGTATAAAAAAACGGAAGTTAGCTTTGATCGCCATGTTTATATTATTCGCTGTTTTGTCTGGATGGCCGGGGCTGTGGTTGGACCTCTTCCTTAAATATTCCGGTCTCGCCCGCCTCCTTGGATTTTCCGGAGTACCTCAGTAGAAGAGTTCTCTTGAGACCATATATTCCGGGGTAGCTCAATGGTAGAGCGGCTCCCTGTTAAGGAGTTGGTTGTCGGTTCGAATCCGACCCCCGGAGCCAACGAAAAGATAAAAACATATGGAAAATTGGTCTTCTGAATTATCAAAAACCACAAAGCTGCTTTGGTTTTTATTCGGTACTTTACTGATATTTTCTTTTCTCAGATCTTTATATCCAACTGCTGGCGATACGGGAGAGGCGCGAGGTCTTTTCTATTTTTCTTTTTTGCCTCTTGCAATTCTTTATATTTATTTCCGGCAACGCATTAGCAAATATCTCCTCTTTTTCCTTGGTTTTATATTGACAATGCCATTATGGTTTTTCAGTACATTTGTTTGTGTTGGATATTGTAACGATAGCGATGCCTATCCAGTTTTATTCGGCTCATTTGCCGCCCTCTCTTTTTTCAGCATGTTTATCGTTGGTACTTTTGAGAGGGTTACTCGCTTAGTGTTTTTGGGTGTTGCAGGCGTGCTAGTGTTTTGGGCGATGGGAACGAATAGTGGATTTCGGGGTGACTTATTTGGCAGCACAGAGTTGCTTATTATTACCATTTCAACAATTTATCTCCTTGGACTGGTGATTATTTGGCTTCGGTTCTCCAAAAGGTCAGGTTGGCGAGGATTATAGATGGCCCACTGTTTGCTATACAGGCAGTTCAACAATGACATATATCTCGTACTAGCCAGGGCGAGTTTTCTTTTTTAGGCGGCCGATGGGAATCCGCCAGGGTTCCCTAAAGGGCCGGTTTGTCGGCCCGCCTGCCCGGCCAGGGGCCAGGGAACCCGACCCCCGGAGGCCCCCCGCGTAGTTGACATGAAGATAAATAAGGGGCATTATGGTCATCTGAGTACTGCAAGAAAAACGGGGTCGGGTTTTGATTTGTAGGATTCTGAAATATTTAAAAACCATTCTTTATGCAAGAAGGAACAATTGCCCGCCTGACTGATCGAGGATTTGGATTCATTGCTCGCGAAGGAGAGGAAAAGGATCTCTTTTTCCATTCAAACGAGCTCAAGAATGCACAATTTACTGAACTCAAAGAGGGCGATAAGGTGACGTTTGATGTAGCCGAAAGCCCAAAGGGACCGAACGCCACGAACGTTAACCGAGTGTAACGCTCACAAAAGCACTCCCGATTGGGGGCGCTTTTGTATTTAATCTAAGTGATAAAGCATAGAAAGAAAGGGATAGAAAATCCTCTTCAACCCTTTCCGCTTTAAGGTTCTGAACACATCTCGTGAGGAGAGCAAATATGCCGATCAAGAGATCAGCGCTTGAGCATAAGTGGTACTATCGGGCCGCGAAAGTATTCTTTTTGATACTTCCGTTCCTTATTCTTCTCCTATTGTCCCTCTCGTTCTTTTTGAGGAGGAAGATAATTAGCTGCAGTTTCGTGGAGCAAAGCAGCTTTCCTGAGCTCCCATTGGACTATCTTCTTTTGTTAGCGATAGGGATGGTTCTGTACTATGTGGTTTTGAAGTGGGTATGGAAAGGTTTTCTTTATATCGCGTTTGGGGGACTTGAAGACGATATAAAGAAGGAGGACGAGCGGTCAGGAAGGGACGGCGAACCGCCGGCACAGACAAAGCCGGAGCAGAACCGGATGGCGCAAATAGTGCCGTTCGTTATTTTATTGATCATTCTCGCGATCATGTTTTTAGCTTCGAGGGGATATATTACGTTGCCGAAAATAGACCTCGATTCATTCGGGAATTCCTTTAACGGTGGCGTTACAGCGTCTTGTCCCGCCACATCCGCTCAAACGTCAACGCCATGCGGATCGGTCCAGGGAGGAATTGGGGTGAGCGGCATCATCGTGCCAGACCGTTGCGAATGCCCGAGCGATACGACATACGTTGGTGTGGACAACACCGCGCCGGGCGGTCCATATAAGCAGTGCATCTGTAAATGAGTTAAACGTTGGGACGAGAGACGCTGGCGAGGCGGTTTTTTGATACGACAAGGAAGCGGTTGCGGATGAAAGAATAGCCCATATTTATACGCGGAACGGGGCCCCCGGTTCCTTTCGATCAGGGGAGTCAAGGAGGATGCAGATGGCGGCCATTATGCGATGGCCTTTTGCTTTTTCGGTCAGAGCCGTAGGATGGCGGCAGCGGTAGGGAATTTGCGCATGCGCGTTTCGTTCTCTTTGAAGAAAGCAGCGTTCATCGCATTCGCAGGAGCGGCGGTCGTCTTTACGACGGCGTTTTTCGTTGCGCCGGATCCTGGCGCGTTGCCGCCCCCGGCGTTTGTCCAGAGCGGCTCTGCGGGCGGCGCACCCGCACCGCCTCTCTATGTGTACGGAAACCCCGCCGTTTCCCTGGAGAATATCCTCGTGCGTGTCGTGTATTTCATGCCGAAAGGGAGCGGAGGAGGCGTAGACGATTTCGCTGAAAGCGCGGTGTTTTTGAAGGAGGAAATCTTTCCGCAGATTGCCGCGTTTCATAGCCGGGAGTTTCAGGGCGTGTCGCGCGTGGAGTTCTCTCTTTTTTCGCAGCCGGTGTTCGGCGTTTCTGACCGCAACGCGTACGAAAAGGATTTTCTCGATGTGAGCGTAAGCGATCCGCTGCGGATGATTGAACAAGAGGTGGAAGGGCGGATTTTGCGGGAGGGGGGCGATTTGTACGACGCGACGTTCGCGCGCAATGTCGCAGGAACGTATCATATTCTCCTTATTGCGTATGGCGCGCCGATTCCCTCGGCGACATTTGCAGGACAGGAGTGGCGCGTTCCTGGTATGGCGGGCGACGCGGGAACAACGACGGCGCTCGTGTTCCGGTCGATGACAGATCCGCAGATGCGGTCATTGTGGCCGAACGCCGCCGCCGTCATCGCCCACGAACTCCTCCATACGATGGGTGTTCCCGAGCAGTATGATCCGCGTAGCTCCGGCCTTATGGCGCAACGGGCGAATCGGCGCGACATCATGGGTAGCGGGGTAGCGGAGCCCATTGCCGCAACCTTTATTGGGGATGACGTGAAGCGGGCGATGGGCCTATACTAAAGCTATGGATCTTCTCGCCGTACTCCAAAGCAAACCCGTACTCATCGGCCTGCATCTTGGTTTCGCCATTGTTGGCATTGATGCGTTTCTGTGGTTACTGGGGCAACTCAAAGACGATGGCGGTTCGCGCAAGGGGAGGATCGTGACGGCGGCTGTGGGCGTTATCGCCTTTGCGGCAAGCTGGCTTGCTGGCGGTTATTACTACGTCGTGTATTACGGTGCGCTAGTGAAGCCGATAATCAAAAGCGGAGCGGCACCTTGGGTGCATAATATTGTGATGGAAACCAAGGAACACATTTTCTTGTTTGTCGTCCCGCTCGCAATGACTACACTCTTCATCACACTGTTGAAGAAAGAAGACATGGAGCGACTGGGGCTTCGCCGGCTTGCTTGCTGCTTCGCCGGTGTTGTTGCAGCACTAGGGCTTCTTATTGGCGCGATGGGGTTTGTGATCTCCGCTGCAGCCCGCTGGGGATAATCAGCAGCGCAATACCATGAATACACCGCGACTTATTTTTGCATCAGCCCTTGCGGCGATTGCCACGATCGTTTTCGTAGTGGTGATTACCATTTGGGCGGAACTCTCGGTGCCTCTCAAGGACTGGTTGAAGAATTTTTCCGGTCACCACTGGACATCGAAGAGTATTTTTTCCGCGCTGCTGTATGCGGGTGCCACCGTCATCGTGTACGGGTTATTCCATAATCCCGGCGATGTTCGTCTCCGGCGAACGCTCGTTTTCCTTTTGGCCTCCACGGCGCTGGGGAGCATCATTCTCACCGCGTTTTATACCGGGCACCATTTTCGTCTTTTCTGATATCCGCGGGGAAGAACGCCGGAGAATTTCTCGTCATATGTGCGGAGCCGTCTTGAGACGGCTCCGCGCTTTCTTTTTCCTTCGAGATCCGTAAGATGGTGGCATGCGACGTGTCTTTCGGAGGAAACTTTTCGGCGCCGTTTTGCTCGGGAGCATTCTCGCGGCAGGAGGAAGTGTGTTGTGGGAACGAGGGGTGATTAATCTTCCGCCCGTAGCACTTCATACGTTGCGACTTCTGCGGGCCAGTATTGCGATGGTGGAGCCAGCGGCGACGGTGAAGCTCAACCTGCCTTTTCATCGCCAAGAGCACGCATTGAGCTGCGAAGCGGCAAGCTTGAAGACGGCCCTTGCCGCCTCCGGGCTCGATATTCCGGAGGCGGAAGTGCTTCGTGCATTACCTTTCGAGAGAACACCGAGGGCGGGTGGCGTGTGGGGAGATCCCGACAAAGGGTTTGTCGGCAACATCGATGGGCGAATGTTGGTGGACGGCTACGGTGTGTATGCGGGACCGATTACGAAGGCCGGCCTTCGGTGGCGGCGGACCGAAGCCCTCTCTGGCGCGACGCCGCAAGATCTTACAGCGCACCTTGCGGCGGGACGGCCGGTTGTGGTCTGGGGATACGTCGGCCGCGGCAACGCCGTTTCCTGGCTGACGCCCGAAGGGAAGCGTGTGAACGCGGTGAACGGAGAACACACGCGAGTTGTCTACGGCTTCAGCGGCCCACCGGAAAACCCCAGCGGCCTTTTCCTCATCGATCCGGTGTATGGACATGCTTACTGGGATATCGATACGTTCATGCAGCAGTGGGAACGCTTGGGCCGCATGGCAGTGGCGGTCTATCCCTATCCGCAGTGGGTGCGCGCCGAAGGAGACGCGCGGGTTTGGGAAATCTCCAAGGACGGAATAACGCGACACTGGATGCGCATGACGTGGGACGCATTTGAGCGCCGTGGCGGCTTCGTTGAAGCAGTACAGGAAATTCCTGCGGCGGAACTTGAGCGCTTCGTCCTCGGGCCGGATATCGTGGAGCTCTAGATCATGCGCGCGAAACACCTCATTTTTTTCGTGTTCATCCCGGTGACGGTAGTCGTGGGGTTTTTCGCCATCGACCGATTGGGGTTCGTCGATCTTTCCAATCCTCTGCGCCGAGGAGTTTATGAGCGCCCCAGCGACCTTCCTTACGCAGAGCCCTATCAGCCGCCAGCGCCCGCTGTTCCTCCACCTCCCGCTGCAGAAGAAGCGCCCTCGGAAGTCGCGCCACTCCCTTCCGAGGTGAACCTTGCCATCCCCTTTACCGTTCAGGCGCCTTTTGCGAACTGGGATCGCGACCACGAGGATTTTTGTGAGGAGGCGTCGGTGCTGATGGCGGCAAGTTTCGTACTCGGAAAAGATATCCCGAGCCCTGAGTTTGCCGATGCGCGGATGTATGAGCTGAAGGAGTTCCAGCTTGCGCACTTCGGATACTTTGAGAGTACGACCGCAGAAGAAACGGCGATGATCCTGCGCGATCACTATGGCATCAGTGCAGTGGCGGTAGTGGAAAATCCCAGCGAAGAGACGATCCGCCGCGCGGTGGCCTCCGGGAAAGCGGTGATCGTTCCCGCAGCCGGTCGTGAGTTGGGGAACCCGTACTTCCGGCAACCGGGACCCCTGTATCACATGTTGGTGGTGAAGGGGTACACGAAGGACGGCCGATTTATCACGAATGACCCGGGAACGAAGCGTGGCGCGGATTATCTCTACGACCCCGATGTGCTCTTGAACGCCGTCCACGATTGGAATGGCGGGGCGGTGGAGACGGGGCGGCGAGCGGTCATCATTGTCGGTTAGCGGTGGTAAGTGAACGGATGCGACGAGGAAGAAGCAAGGAGAGGGCTAGGGTCTTCACCGCGCTCCCCGCGGCGAAAGCGAGCGGAAGAGCGAGGAGGCCAAGTGCCGGTGTCGTGAACCACGCCCCTCCGACCGCGAAAAGGAGAGAGAGTACACTCAACGCGACCGGAATGGTCGTATTTTTTGTGGCATAAAATGCTCGTGCGAGAAGTTGCGAGAGCGCCTCGGTGGGGATTGCGAGCGTGAAAGCGCCGAAAACTATTGCGGTTCGCCGGACCGCTTCCGCGTCAAACGCCCTCCCGCCCAAGAGCAGGGCAATGAGAGGTTCTCGTATGACGAACGCGAAGAGCGTTGCGGCACTGCTTGCAAGGAGAATCAGGAGTGACGCGGAGATCAGCATGCGGCGGAATTGTTCCGGAGAGCGATCAGTTGCGGCTTGTGCGAGGAGCGGAAAGATTGCGGTGCCTACCGCGATGCCAATGACCGAGACGGGAACGCTTTGAAAGTTCCGCGCGAAGTTGAGCACCGCAATAGAGCCGGAGGGAAGTGTTGAGGCGATTGCGGTGAATCCCCAAAATGTCGCGAGCTCCAC
>MHSZ01000032.1:100136-101264 GCA_001824745.1 Candidatus Terrybacteria bacterium RIFCSPLOWO2_01_FULL_58_14
GGCGGAATTCGTTTGTGCCGAACGCGAAGGTGGGCCGAAATCGGAATCCGCAGCGCGCCGCATCCACGGCGCGTATTGCAAGGTGGAGTGTTGCACCCGCGAGAGTGCCGATGACTACGCCATGGATGCCGAAGCGCGGTGCCAAGAGGAGGGTTCCCGCGATAATGCCGGCGTTGTAGAGCATCGGCGAGAGTCCGTAGAAGAGCAGCCGGCCTCGCGCAACAAGGAATGCGCCGAGCGTATTGGAGGCGGCGAAAAGTATAGGAGAGAAAGCAAGTACGCGCATGAGCTGTGCGGTGAGTGTGCGGCCTTCCGGAGAGAGGCCGGGCGCGACAAGCTGGGCCGCGGAATCCGCGAACAAGAAAAGTACGATGCCGATGACGGCCATTGTGCTGGACGCTGCGGTGAGAATGCTTGCCGTATACTGGTCAGCCGCCTCATGATCGCGACGAAGGATTTCTGTAAAAATGGGAACGAAGGCTGCTGCGATGCCGCTTGCGACGAGTACGTTGAAAAGAAGGTCGGGGACGAGAAAAGCGGCGTTGTATGCATCGAGTGCGGTGGAAGCGCCGAATGTCTGCGCAAACGTACGGTCGCGGAGAAGGCCGAGAAGATAGGATCCGAACGTCGTTGCGGCGAGTACCGCGCTACTCCGGGGGATGAAACGCCACGGGAGGGGGAAACGCATAGCGCCAGCATAGCATGCCTTGACAGGCCAATCGGCGCCGTTATAATGATTTTCAGCAATGCGGTACTCTCTTATCCTCTTTCGGTGGGGAAGCGGCTCCCCCTTCGACGGGCTCAGGGTTCTGAGAATGATCGAAGGATGACGCGCGGTCTTTTCGCGCGCGCAGAGCCCGCCCTTTCCGGCGGGAGTTGTTTTTTTGAGGGTGCGTTCCGCAAGAGCGGTGGTGAGGATTTTGAAAGTTGAAGATGGCGGCGAGTCCAAAATCGTCGTGAATTCCACCTGTTGACCAAGACACGAAGGGCGTAGCGTGGATGCCTTGACGGGAGATGCCGATGAAGGGCGTGGCGTGGCTGCGATAAGCCCCGGGGAGGTGCTGAGCAACCTTTGATCCGGGGATGCCCGAATGGGGAAACCTATGCCGTGCGAACACGGCATGCGTC
>MHSZ01000032.1:101381-102801 GCA_001824745.1 Candidatus Terrybacteria bacterium RIFCSPLOWO2_01_FULL_58_14
GGGGGAACCTGGCGAAGTGAAACATCTCAGTAGCCAGAGGAAAAGAAAACAAGATCAACTTCTCATTTTGGTTCGAGGGCGAAATCTCGAATCTCTAATCTCGAATCTCTAAACGGATTCCGTTTAGGGTTTAGAGATTAGGGTTTAGGATTTTACCGAGGAGCGAAGCGACGAGCTGATTCCATTCCCGTAGTAGCGGCGAGCGAACCGGGAAGAGCCCAAACCCCGTTTTCTGTAGATTTATCTAGGGGAGGCGGGGGGTTGTAAGACGAAGACGATTCCTTCAAGGAGGAGAGCGAAAAGTTGAAAGTTGGCTAGCCGAACGGCCTGGAACGGCCGACCAGAGAGGGCAAACGTCCCGTAGGCGAAAACCCTTTCACGCTCTCTGTTTTCGTTCTTGAGTACCTCGGGGAACGAAAGCCCCGGGGGAACCTGGCAGGCCTAACCTGCCAAGGCTAAATACGTCTTCCGATCGATAGTGAACCAGTACCGTGAGGGAAAGGTGAAAAGCAGCCCGGTGAGGGCGGTGAAAAAGAACCTGAAACGCTATGCCTACAAAGAGTCGGAGGCCCGGTGCTTGCACCGGGCTGACGGCGTGCTTTTTGCAGAACGATCCAGCGAGTTCGTGCGCCCCGCTTGTTAAAGTCGCTGAGGCGACGGAGGCACAGGGAAACCGAGTCCGAATAGGGCGTGCCCTTTACTTCGCAAAGGGAAACTCTAAACTCGAAACCCTAAACCCTAAGACGGAAACGTTTTAGGATTTAGATATTAGGATTTAGGATTTCCCCAATGCGGAGCATTGGGAGGCGGTGCGCACGAGACCCGAAGCCAGGTGAGCTACCCGTGGCCAGGGTGAACCCCGTGTAATAGCGGGGGGAGGCCCGAACCCGTTGGCCGTGCAATACCATGGGATGAGCTGCGGGTAGGAGTGAAAAGCTAATCGAACCTGGTAATAGCTGGTTCTCCCCGAAATGTGTTTTGGCACAGCGCTCTGCAGCAACCGCGGGGGTAGAGCACTGAATGGATGTCATGGGGGCAACCTCGGATATTCAATCAAACTCCGAATACCGCGTGCCAAGTGCAGAGTAGTGAGACCGCGGGGGCGAAGCTCCGTGGTCGAGAGGGAAACAGCCCAGACCGTCGTCTAAGGCCCCAAAGTCATCGCTCAATGCAATAAAGGAAGTGCGGCTTCTCTGACAGCGAGGAGGTTGGCTTAGAAGCAGCCACCCTTGAAAGAAAGCGTAACAGCTCACTCGTCCAGAGGCTGCGCACCGAAAATGTCCGGGGCGAAGCGATGCGCCGAAGACACGGAACCTTGTGCTTCGCACAAGGAATCTCTAATCTCGAATTTCTAATTTCTAAGCGGACGACGTTTTAGAAATTAGAGTTTAGGATTTAGGGTTTCCTCGCGCGAAGCGCG
>MHSZ01000032.1:102823-107237 GCA_001824745.1 Candidatus Terrybacteria bacterium RIFCSPLOWO2_01_FULL_58_14
ATTGCGTTGAAGTTGAACCGTAAGGTTTGGTGGAGCGATCGGGAGTGAGAATGCTGGAATGAGTAACCGCAACCCCGGTGAGATCCCGGGGCGCCGAAAGCCTAAGGGTTCCGTGGCAATGGTGATCAACCACGGGTGAGTCGGCCCTAAGGGGAACCCGAAAGGGGTACCTGATGGACAGCAGGTTAATATTCCTGCACTTCTGCGTCGTCCGAGGGAGGGACGGATTCTAGTAACCGAAACGCGTTATCGGATTCGCGTTCGTTGCTTAAGGGGGTCTTCCAGGGAAATCCGGAAGGCATTACTCCAAGAGCTGCGAGAAGGTCTGCCTACGGGTTGGCCAACTTCGGCGAGCAGGGTTCCGAGAAAAGCTTCTAAGGATAACGGCGCGGAAACCGTACCGCAAAACCGACACAGGTAGGCGGGTGGAGTACACTAAGGCGAACGGGTGATTCTTCGTTAAGGAACTCGGCAAAATAGTGGCCGTACGTTCGCAATAAGGCCTACCCTGCCAACATGAGATTACATCAAAGTGGATGGCGGGGTCGCAGCGAAAGACCCCTGGCGACTGTTTATCAAAAACACAGCTCCCTGCGAAGCCGCAAGGCGCGGTATAGGGGGTGACGCCTGTCCAGTGCCGGAACCTTAACGGCAGCGGTGTTCTGTTTGCGATTATCTCAATAACAGATTGCTTATGCCCGAAGGGCCGGTGAACGACCGCGATAACTATAATCGTGTTAAAGTAGCGAAATTCCTTGGCAGGTAAGTTCTGTCCCGCACGAAAGGCGTAACGACTGGGGGACTGTCTCAACGAAGAGCCCGGTGAAAATGCAATACCCGTGAAGATGCGGGTTACCCACAGAAGGACAAGAAGACCCCGGAAGCTTCACTACAACTTGGTATTGTGTACGCGTTCCGAATGCGTAGCGTAGGAGGGAGGCTTTGAAGGCCCGTTTTCGGACGGGCTGGAGCCGCCAATGAAACACCTCTCTTTCGGAATACGTATGCTCACCCGATGCTCTTCGCAGGAGTATTGGGGACAGTGCCTGGCGGGTAGTTTTGGTGGGGTGCTATCCTCCCAAAGAGTAACGGAGGAGCTCATTAAGGTCGGCTAGCGCCGGATGGACATCGGCGCGATAGGACAAACCCATAAGCCGGCTTTACTGCAAGGCGGATATGCCGCGCAGTCGCGAAAGCGGGAGTTAGTGAACCGACCGTTATCCCGATGATCCTTGAGCTTCGGTTCGAAGATCGTCGGGACTCTGTAGAACGGCGGAAGATCACCAGATAAAAGCTACTCCGGGGATAACAGGCTGGTTCCGCCCGAGCGTCCATAGCGACGGCGGAGCTCGGCACCTCGATGTCGGCTCATCCCATCCTGGGGCTGGAGAAGGTCCCAAGGGTTCGGCTGTTCGCCGATTAAAGGGATACGCGAGCTGGGTTCAAACCGTCGCGAGACAGGTTGGACTTCTATCCGCTGTGGGCGTGGAATCTTGAGGGGAGCTCTGCCTAGTACGAGAGGACCGGCAGGGACTGACCTCTGGTGTACCGGTTGTCGCGCCAGCGGCATCGCCGGGTAGCTACGTCGGGAAGGATAAGCGCTGAAAGCATCTAAGCGCGAAGCCAACCCCAAGATAAGGATTCATAGCCCTCTTGGAGAAGACGAGTTTGATCGGCGGTAGGTGAAAGGGCAGTAATGTCTTGAGCCGAGCCGTACGAATAGGGCGTTGTCTTGGTCAACAGGTGGAGTTTACGACGATGATATTGGCTAAAGAGAGATTCGTTGCTTCGCACCTTTGCGGAGCTTGTGGTGTTCATACCGAGGAGGATACACCCGTTCCCATTCCGAACACGGAAGTTAAGCTCCTCAGGGTCGATGGTACTCGATGAAAATCGGGGAGAGTAGAACGATGCCACGGGCACTGCAAGGATGTGAGGCAATGAATGCGTAAGCTCCGCCACGCCCGGCGTGGGGCGGAGCTTGATGTTTTGATAAGAGTATGGTAAAAGAAACCCAGCAGATTTTTGTAAAACGGGCAAGGAGGTACTCGTGCGCATTCGCATCGAGAAGCGGAAGTCCTACAGGATGGACTTGGATCCAGTCGGCACTGTCACTGACGGTAGCTGCGACATCCTCATTCGTGAGTTCTGGAATCGGCAGCGGCCACCCGGGATGCGACGCTATTCCGATTACCCCTTCTGTGACATTTTCGTTTCCGACCGGGAAGTCGCGCAACGGATCCAAACGAGCAACGTTTTCACCTGGACGCTGCCGTGGAAGGGCATCGCCCGTTTCATGGCGTATAACGTTGGCGCAGAGTATGCGGTAGAGCAACTGCGCTTGGCGCTTGGCGCGCCCGAGCTTCAATGCGAGACGGTCGCAGCATAGCCCCGTACAGTACAAAGAAACCGCGCCCCACAGAAGTGGGGCGCGATATTTTACGATGCGTTTGTTGTAACGCTTTCAATTAACGCATCTAAGTTTCCATCGAGAATGTTTTGGATGTGGTGCCAGCTCTTGCCGATACGATGATCGGTGACGCGGTCTTGCGGGAAATTATATGTGCGGATTTTCTCCGATCGTTCACCGGTACCGATTTGCGCTTTGCGCGCAGCGCCGGTTTTTTCTTTTTCCTCCGCGTGTTTCCGTGCGGCCAGTTTCGTGAGAAGAATCTCCATTGCTTGGTCGCGGTTGGCCTTCTGATTACGCGCAGTTTGGGAAACGACGATGATCCCTGTAGGAATGTGGAGAATACGCACGGCGGACTCTCGGCGATTTACGAACTGGCCGCCGGGGCCTGAGGCGCGCATGGTATCGATACGCAGTTCAGAAATGGGGATTTGCATATCGCGGGCGGCGGCTTTCGGGAGTACGGCGACCGTTGCCGTAGATGTATGGATACGTCCGGATTTCTCGGTTTCAGGAATGCGTTGTACGCGATGAACGCCGGCTTCGCGTTGAAGGAGTTGGTAGGCGCCAGGCCCGGCAACTGCGAGAACAAGAGATTTGAGACCACCAAGATCGCTTGACGTCTCGTCCAGAACCGTGAGTTTGAATCCGTGCCGTTCCGCAAAACGAACGTACATTCTTCCAAGATCTGCAGCAAAGAGCGCTGCTTCGTCACCCCCGGTACCGGGACGAATCTCGAGTATCGCGGCTTCTTTTGCTGTTTTGGAAGATATTGCTGAATTTGTCCCTCCGCTTGTTGCTTCTTGCGAAAGATTTTTTAATTCTTCTTCGGCGAGCGCGCGCAGTTCCTTATCTGTCTCATCGGCCAGTACTGCTTCCGCTTCGCGCCGCCGTTTTTCGCGCACCTCTTCTTGTTGCAAGAGGACAAGCTCCGTTTGCAGTTCTTTGAGCCGCCGTGCGGCGTTTGCGCGCTCGTCGGGAGGAATCGACGGCGATGCGAGTTTCGCAAGCAGCGTTTCAGATTCCGCGTTGAGATCATCTCGTTTCATAAGAAAAATCTCCAACCTCGTAACCCAAATCCTTGTTTCCCAAGAGATTGTGGGCGCGAGGTTAGAGATCCCGCAGTCAGCGGTTACTTCTCCTCGATGCGCTTGGCGCGCTCTTCGCGCCGGCGGGCGGATTTCACCGTCCGCGCCTTTTTCCCTCCCCGCTGAAGGGCCGCTTTTGCTGCGGTACGTGCATGGAAGCGATCGATTCGCCCCTCGGTGTCGACAAGCCTACCCTTGCCGGTATAGAACGGGTGGCACGCAGAACACACCTCGACTTCAATTTCGGAAAGCGTCGATCCTACGGCGAAGGTCTCTCCGCACGCGCAGCTCACTTTTGCTTTTTGATAAGAAGGATGAATATCCGATTTCATCGTCTTTCGTTGTACCTCGTTGCCGAGCGATTCGCAAGTAAGGAAGCCCCCGTCTTTATGACGGGGGCTCGATAGCGATGTCGTGGCCGTTCTTCTGGCGAAGGTAGAGCCGCGCGCGGCTCGTGAAGAGGGAGCGCGCGCTTGAGCTTACAAACATCACGAGTGCTGTGACGACCAAGAACTCGAAGAGCGTTCCGGGGAGCGCCACCCCCGCGCCGAAGAAGTAGAGCCCGAGAATCGTAAGGAGCAGTATCCCGAAGGATAGGCCGATGAGGTGGCCTGGATTTCGCTGCGCACAATCCGGGCACAGGAGTCCGAAGACGACGTTGTGCGCACCATAGGCGATGAGGATGGTGCCGTATAAGCTCGCCATACCCATCGGGACTTGAGCGCCGCCTCGGAACTCATTGAAGAGAAGAGCTCCGCTCAACAACGATGCAACGGCGCAGAGGCGGAGAAGGATGGTGTTATGCCCCAGGCGCCTTGGCGATGGCGCGACGATCATTTTTAGGATCGAGGAGGCGGCGAGGATGCCGACGCCGGTACTCGCAGCAGTGAAGGTTTCCGGTGGCACTTTTTCGATC
>MHSZ01000032.1:107254-116506 GCA_001824745.1 Candidatus Terrybacteria bacterium RIFCSPLOWO2_01_FULL_58_14
GAGGAATCCTTCGATTGCGACGAACGTCGCACAGATTTGTTCCCCGACGCGCCAGAGGCCGTCGGAGAACCCGCCACCGCTCGTCTCCGCGACACGCTCTTTTGCGGGGTGATAGACCGTCGTGTAGGCGCTGTAGAGGCCGTTGAGACACAGATAGGCCCAGAGGGCGACAGGGAGTGCTGCGAGGCGAACGGTTTCCCGCGTCGTCGCTGCGTAAAACGATATCACGACGAAGAGTATCTGCGCTCCCTGCAGCAGCACGAAAAGCACCACTGCGCCGTCGTTGGCAGGAACTTCGGGGTGAAGCCCTAGCACGGAGCGGGTAATCCGAAGAGCGATTCGAGAGATGCGCCGCATCGCGGCACCTCCTTTCTTGGGCGTAGGTCAAAGAACGGTTCCGTAATGATAGGACATTTTGAGGATTTTGTCTAGCGCACCCCCGTTGTTTGGTAAGGATGAGCGCTTGCGTTGAGGCGATGGCCGTGGCTATACTGTCGTGGATGCCCGAAGAACTCCAGAACGCAATGCTGCAAGACATGGTTCGTGTGGGGCTTCACATTGGCCATCGGAGATCCCGACGACACCCCGCGATGATGCCGTACGTCTACGGCGCTCGGGGGAACACGGAAATCATCGATCTGATGAAGACGGCTGAGGCGCTTCGCCGAGCCGCTGATTTTCTTTCCGCGAAGGCCGCCGACGGGGCTACGATTCTTCTCGTCGGCACGCGACAGGGCCTCGCATCGCTGGCGAAGGAAGTTGCTCGCGAGCTTGGTTTGCCCTACGTCGCATCCCGATGGATCGGCGGCACCATCACGAACTTTTCCGTTATCAATAAGCGGCTGGAAGCGTTCCGGAACCTCGCACAACGCGAGGCCTCGGGAGAGCTCGCCGAAAAATACACGAAAGCAGAACGCGTACGCTTTCAGCGGCAACTCGGACGCTTAGAAGAGGAACTCGGCGGTATCCGTGATCTCCTAAGGCCTCCCGACGTGCTTGTACTTGTTTCGCTTCGAGGCGATCGTCTTGCGGCGCGCGAGGCGCGACTTCGCGGAATTCCGATTGTGGCGCTGGCGGATCTCGATGCGGATCCTTCCCTGGCCGATTTCCCGATTCCCGGTAACGACGATGCTCTTCCTGCCGTACGATACGTGCTCGGGAAACTCGCCGACGCCATCCGCGAGGGACAGCAAACTCATCGCGCCCGCGCGAAGGCGCAGAATGAAGGAAAAGAGCCAGAAGAAAGAGCGGCAACCGCGTAGACCTTTCTTCTCCAGCACGTTTTCGTATGGCCGTTCCCATTGAACTCATCAAGGAACTCCGCGCACGTACCCAGGCATCGTTCGCCGATTGTCGACAAGCGCTGGAAGAGACCGAAGGCGATCTTGAGGAAGCTGTGAAGCGTCTCCGTGTTCGCGGCGCCGTGATTGCAGAGAAGCGGAGCGGCCGTGACACCGATGCCGGTATCGTCGAGGCCTACATCCACAGCAATAGCCGCGTGGGGGTCCTTGTGGATCTTCACGCAGAGACGGATTTTGTTGCGCGTTCCGGAGAGTTCAAGGCCTTGGCGCATGACCTCGCACTCCATATTGCGGCGGCGAATCCCCGCTACGTGAGCCCCGATGATATCCCCGAAGAAGCGCGGGTGGAAGAGCGAAGATTGATCACTCAGCAGTTTCAGGACTCCGGGAAACCCCCGCAGGTGCTGGAGAAGATTATTGAAGGGAAGATTACGGCTATGGCGAAAGAAATCTGCCTCCTCGCGCAGCCATTTGTGAAAGATTCGGACAAGACCGTGCAAGACGTCCTCGATGAGGCGGTCGCGAAGTTTGGCGAAAAGGTTATTGTGAAGCGTTTCGTGCGCTATCAGATCTAGGAAATCCCTCGCCGCGCGGCTCGGGATGCTCAATTTCGCAGCTTCTCGCTTCGCTCGCAGGCGAAATTGGCAATGTACGCACTTCTCTCGATCGTTTTGTTTCTTGTTGGCACGGGGCTCATCGTGCTCGTCTTGGTGCGGAAGATGCCTGCCCTCGTTGATCTCCCGGGAGATCAACCGTCGGTGACGCGGGAGTTTTTCGGACGCGTCAAGGCGCGGCTGAAGCGCATCGACTGGCCTCGCTATCAGCGCTTCGCACTCACCGTACTTGCTGCGGCAGTTGATTTTCTCCGACACCTATTTTTCTTCATTGCGCGTCAGAGCGAACGGCTTGCGAAACTTCTCCGGGGGCGCATCCGAAAGCTGTCGGGGCAGCAACCAATACGCGCGCAGTTTTCGTTCTTCTCGCGTATCCGGCGAAGGTCAGCATTCGTCGAAGAAGAACGGCGATTGATCGAACAGCTCACCGCGAACCCCCACGACGTTGATGCGTACCGGCGGCTCGGGAATCTTTACGCCATTGCGGGGAATGTTGCAGATGCTCGGGCGGCATTCACCGAAGTGTTGCGTCTCGCACCGGAGGATGAGGCAACGAAAGCCCGCCTTGCCGAGTTCACAAGTGAAACAGAAGAGAATGCGCAGGATACGCCAAAGGCGTAGGATGCCAGCGTAGCTCAGCGGCAGAGCAGCTGTTTTTATATGTACCGCCTGTTGGCTAACATGTGGTATGCTCTAATCATGGATATATGTAGAGAATGTGAAAAACCAAGAAAAAGAAAAGCCAACAAATACTGCTCGAATCGTTGTCAAGCTAATCATCAATACAAACAATATATCTCCGCCTGGCAGCGGGGGGAAAAGAACGGGAACAGAGGCATCAATACAAAAAATATATCGAGGCACTTAATCAGATTTTTGATAGAAAAAGGCGGAGAAAAATGTTCACAATGCGGCTGGAATCAAAAACATCCTCGTACTAACCGGGTTCCTATAGAGATAGACCATATTGACGGAAACGCTGACAATAACTCTGAGAATAATTTAAGGATGTTATGCCCAAATTGTCACGCATTAACTCCTGGTTTTAGAAATCTGAACAGGGGTAGGGGAAGAGACTGGAGAATGAATTATTTAAAAAGTAGGCACATATCGCATTTGGATATTCAGCAAACCGTTCGAGAGAAATAAAAATCAACAAGAGTGCCGGAGTAGCTCAATGGAAGAGCAGCGCTTTTGTAAAGCGCAGGTTGGGGGTTCGAATCCTCTCTCCGGCTTCGTTATAATTTCCCACCAGATATGAGCGAGCTTCTATCTCAAATAGAAAGAACCGTACGGTCTTTGAAGGGGTCCCGAAAAGCTCCCGTCTTGTTACTAAAAATCGATCCGATTGTTCGAGCCGATGCCCTACGCGTGCAGGACGTTCTTGCTGGAAAAAAGTACGAAACACTTGAAGTAGTGCTTCAAACAGGAGGTGGAGATGTTAATGCTGCCTTCAATATCACTAAGCTACTCAGAAAGCATGCGGCCTCGGTAAATATTCTCGTTCCCCTATTTGCCAAAAGCGCCGGTACGCTTATTTGTTTGGGAGGGAATAAAATTTTGATGTCGGAGTTTGCCGA
Source organism: Candidatus Terrybacteria bacterium RIFCSPLOWO2_01_FULL_58_14 (assembly GCA_001824745.1). Lineage (GTDB taxonomy): Bacteria > Patescibacteriota > Minisyncoccia > Terrybacterales > 2-01-FULL-58-14 > 2-01-FULL-58-14. The sequence continues at coordinate 110,750 of MHSZ01000032.1, forward strand.
ACTGGGTCCTCTCGACGCACAACTTCCCGAAAAACAAGAGGGGGAGAGTCAGACCTATAAGTCTGCGCTTGATGGATTTAAGGCGCTGGAAGAGGTCCGCCGTCATGCCCTCGAGACCCTTGATCTTGGGGCAAAACTTTTGGCAGAACGGAGTGGGTTGAAAATGTCGGAGGTCGTATCTCACGCGATAGATTTTGCGGCAGGCGTAGCCAAGCCTCTCTATACCCAGCTAAACCCCACGAGTATAGGACAGAGCTCGCGGGCGCTTCAGGTCGGAGAGCGGTATGGTGTACAGGTACTCATACGATGTTTAGGATGGGATGAACCGAAGGCAGAACGAGCAGTACGTACGCTTGTATATGATTACCCGGCGCACGATTTTATTTTGGATTATGAAGAAATGGTGAGGTTGGGATTTCCTGCGGAGAAAATTAACGAAGCGGATGTTTTACAGGGAATCGGTCAGCTACTACTCAAAACGAACGACGATGTTGTTATGCTTCTAGATTAGAAGCTGCATAAAGATATGAGATGGAGACAGCACAAAAGATATGAGGGGGATAGGGCCGTAGGGGTTTTGGACAACCTCAGTGAGGAGGTCTCAGAAACGCGACGACAAGTCGAATCTTTGATTAAGGAGCAGCGGCGCACGGGAATAATAAGCGAGCAAGATAGAAAAGCCGTGGCGACTCTCCGTGATTGAAGAATATAAAGAGGATTAATCGCGCTACAATACCCATGGCAACACAATCAGAACAACTACAAGTGAAAGCGAACGACGAAGATCTCAAGGGTCGTTACGCGAATGCGATGCAGGTGTCGCACGATAAGGATGAGTTTCTTCTCGATTTTTTGCTCCTCAAGCCGCCGCTTGGGCAGCTCGTGGGCCGTATTATCGTGAGCCCCGCGCACATAAAGCGTATTCTTCGCGCGCTCGCGGAGAACATTAAGCGCTACGAAGAGAAACTCGGCGCGATTGAGGAAACACAAGGTCCGGCAGGGGAGGAGCTTGGCTTCAAGGTAGAAGAGTAGTAGAGCGATCCTTTGGAGAAAGAGACCGCCGCCCCTTACGGGACGGCGTGGTGTGAGTTCGGGGTTCGGATTTCGACTGCGCTACCGGTTTTGATGAGGCCCGGCTTCACGACGATGGCCACAAGGCCGCGTTTCCCGAGCGCTGCCCTGACGAATTTTTCTGCTAACCTCCGGCGGCTTAGGTAACGCCACTGAAGTTCTTCGCCCAGGCCAGTACAGGGTTTGTTTTCTCCGGTGACGAAAAGCACTGCTCCGCTTTCGAAGAGCAAGAGAGTGCCCGCAGGAAGTTGCGTGAGGCGGGCAACGCCGCGGAGGCAGATATTCGCGCCAAGATCTTCTGCGGTGACATCGGGAAGCCGCAGTGCTCCTGCAATCTCCGCGAGCTCCTCTTCGGAGACGATCGAAACTTGTCGGAGATTGAGCACGTCCGTTCCTTTTTGCACGAAGCGTTCACGTACGCCTGTTTGTTTTGTGCGGCCGAAGTGGCGATCGAGCAGCAAGCCGTCAAGTGTTGCGGAGATCCAGGTGCGTGGTTCCGAACGCGTCGCGCCCTCGCCGCCAAGGTATGTCCCCACGACGGTTATCGCGGATGAGGCGTTCACCAAGAGGCCTTCTTTTCAGAATTAGGAATGAACGAAGTTACGATACGGGATGCGGCGCGATTTGTCTATTCCTTCATTCATTGACCAGTTAGAGATTTGTCGTATACTGTCGTCAGCACCACAACGGCGAAAGGAGATCGCGAGTGTTCCGAAGGCCGTGTCCGCATCGATGTACGTGTGAATGCCATGAACGTCGCGGGATGCGACACGCGCGTCCCTGCTGCGTTTCCTGCCATATCTGCGCGCAACGCATCGTCGCCGAAGCGAAGAGCGAACATCTCACGAACTGCCACAAGGGAGGGTCGTCCGCATGAGGACGGCCCGTTTTCTTAGCCAGAATATTGACATTTCTGAAGATATCTGATATCGTTATCGCATCGTTGAGGACTTTGAAATCGCAAAAGGAGTGAAAGCGAGTGAAGAACAAACGAATGGCGCTCGTTGCATCGGTACTCGCATGCGCGCTGGTTGTCGCCCTTGCGGTGATCATCGTGCTCGATATGCGCGGGGGGGGCGACTCGTCCAGTAGCAGCGGCAGCAATGCGGCATCGGAGCAGAACGACAATGGTCCGCCGCCGAACTTCCTCCTCGGCATTGTGGATACCGAGGGTGACGCCATCGGGGATGCCACGATTCGCCTTGCCGCGTCCGGGTCGGAGAACACGATCACGCTCGGCAGCGATGATGACGGGCGGGTCGAAGCCGTCGTGCCGGAAGGGGCGTATCTCCTTTCCGCCGTGCAGCATGGGTATCGGCCGGCGCTCGTGTCAGTCAACGTGACGGCAGAGGGGATCATCCTGCTGGACAACGCGTTCAGGCCGCTACCAGAACAGGGACAAGTCGTCCTCGTGCACGAGACGGAACCGGTGACGCGCGATGCACAGGGCACGTACGTGCTCAGGGCCGGCATCTCTTCGGAGGCGGAAGCAACGGCGCTTCTGCGCGTCCACGGCATCATCGAACGAAACAGCCAGGTCGTCTGCGAATATGACGCCTCGTATTCGTTTGAGGGACGCGGTTTCGAAGCAGCTCGCGCGGGCACGACGCTTGTCTTCAACGAAGTCCAGCGTCTCGTGCCGCAAGCCGGCTATGTCTGCGTATTCGTCGAAGGGACGCCGCAGGCAGGCGAGCCAGTGTTCGTGGAGGAGAAGTGCGGGAATGTCGTCCGAAAGGGCGATGAGCCCCCGGCACCCAAGCCGACACCTACTCCGACACCGACATCGACGCCGCGCCCCGGAAAGAATCCGGATCCGACGTCGACGAAAGAGCCGGAGGAGCCAGGCGCGAGCCCCACACGAACTGCGACGCGAACGCCGACGGATATTCCCCCGGGTGCAAGTGCGACGCCGACGAATACGCCGACGAATACGCCGCCGGGTCCGCGGCCGACTTCGACCAACACGCCACGTCCGACTGCGACGGCCACGAACCCGCCGAACCAGCCAACGGAGCCGCCGTGTACCTGTTGCGGATGCGACCCCGGGCCGTATCCGGAGCCGACTGCGATTCCGACCGATCCTGTCGTCATCATCAATCCGACGCCGGAACCGACTCGGCCGCCGACACCCACACTGCCGCCGGAGCCGACAAGGCCGAATGAAGACGACTTGCCGACCCCGTTACCGCGGTGAGAAGGCAACAGAGAACATCAAGGACCCCGCTTTGCGCGGGGTCCTCTCCTTTATTGACAGATGATCATATCTATGATAAAACCTCCATATGGCGTTTCCCTATAGTTTTTTCGATCTCCACACAAAGGAAATATCGTCACGGGGTGCGAGCACTCTTTTTTTGATGTCGCATGGGGCGAACTCTCATCTCAAGACCACTCGTCGTTTTTTGCGGCGCGCGTTTCGCGCTCCGTCACGGCGCAGCATCGGAGCGTCGTTGGTGGTCGCAGTACTGGTGGCAAACTTCGCAGCCCCAATCGCTTCCTACGCGACCGGAGGGCCTCTTTCGGTGACCCTCAGCGTCGATAAAGAACAAGCGCTGCGAGGAGATACCCTCTCGTATACCGGCATCATTCGGAATACGGGTACGACCACGCAGAATGCGGTCTATGCGGTTCTCCAGCTTCAGGGGGCGGGCGACTACGTCAACGGATCCGGTACGTACATGCACAGTGAAACCGGCAACGTGTTGCCGTTACCGAATGCATGGCTCAATGATGGCGCGAACTTCGGCTACATGCTCGCGGGCCACTCAGTGACCGTGAAGTTCCGAGTCCGCGTTCGCGACGATGCGCCGCTACAGCAGTATGTGCAGGCGACATTGAACGCGAGCTCGCGGGAAGCGCCGAGCGTGCGGCGCGCGACGGTGAGTACGCTGATTGTGGAGCCGTCGAGGCCGCAGCTTGCTGCCGAGCAATACGCGGATCGGGCAGAGGCGTCTCCGGGCGACACGATTCGCTATACGATTCGCATGAAGAATACCGGGAATGTGGTGCTCCACAATCTCTACATTGTTGAGTATTTGCCGAATCTCGATGCGCGTTTTGTAGATTACGTCTCCGGGAGCGGATCGATTACTCTTGGCGGTTCGGTACAGCAGCTCGCGGATCGTTGGGTAGACGATGGCGCGCGGATCAACTACCTCAATCCAGGCCAAGAGGCCTTTGTGAAGTTTGAAGCAAAGGTCCGCGATTCTGCGCCGAACGGCCAGTTGCTCTTCAGCGTCGCAAACATCCGCAGCGATGAAATGCCGCAGTGGATTCAGTGCTCGGTGAGGACGACGGTTCGGAACATCCCGCCCCCTCAGCAAAATCCTCCGCGTCTCACCGTCATCAAGCACGTGGTGAATAACGACGGAGGCGTCAAACAGGCAGGGGACTTCACACTAGAAGTATCCGGTAGCGCCGGGAACCGTGCCGTGCGCGGTTCGGAGAGCGGCCTCGAACTTATTCTTGCGCCGGGAAGCTATACGGTGTCGGAGCCGCCCGTTGCGGGTTACCGCATGAGCACGTCGAGCGGCTGTTCAGGCACGCTGGCGGATGGCGATACGAAAGTATGTGTGGTCACAAACGATGACATCGCGAATCCTCCGCAGCCGAACCCTCCGCGTCTCACGGTAATCAAGCATGTCGTCAATAATGACGGCGGGACGCGCGTTGCAGCGAATTTCATGCTTACCGTTTCCGGAAGCGCCGGGAACCGCACCGTGTCGGGTTCCGAATCCGGTACGGAGCTCACGCTTTCTCCGGGGAGCTATGCGGTGACTGAAACACCCGTGGCGGGTTATACCGCAACGATGTCGTCCGGCTGTGCCGGGACACTCGCAGACGGCGACGTGAAGGTTTGTGTCGTCACAAATGACGATAACCCCGCACCTCCGGCGAATCCGCGTCTCACCGTGATCAAGCACGTGGTGAATAATGACGGCGGCACAAAACAAGCGGGGAATTTCACGATTCGCATCCAGGGAAGTGCTGGTACGCGATCATTTGCAGGATCCGAGGCCGGAGTGACGTTTGAGCTTCAGCCGGGTACTTACACGGTGGCAGAGGATCAGGACGCGGGTTATCTTCCTTCTCTTTCTGCTGATTGCGCAGGCGCCCTCACGGCCGGGCAGACGAAGGTCTGTATCGTCACAAACGATGATAAGCCCGCGCCGCCGCCATCTTCCCCTTCTCTCACCATTACGAAAGACGTTCTTCAGAGCTTCGCGAATCCCGACACGGTGGTGAGTTATCGAATTGCCGTACGGAATGTGGGAGCGGGCATCGCTCAACAGGTGCTCGTGGAGGATCGGTTGCCGGCGGGTTTCACCCATACGGCAGATAGCTCAACTACATTTTCCTGGGCGCTTGGCGATCTTTCGTCGGGGCAAGAATCGGTGCTCACCTACACCGTACGTGTGGGAGCCGGCGTGAGCGCAGGCTTTTACACCAACACCGCGAGTGCCTCGGCGACGAATCATGGAACGGTGTCCGATACCGCGACGCTTGAGGTGAGGACGCCAACCGTCATCGGAGAATCTACCAAACCCAATCTCGTACTCGTGAAAACCGCGAATGTATCGTTCGTGAATCCCGGCGGCACCGTAATCTACCATCTCGTGCTGGAGAATCGCGGCGATGGTGTTGCGGAAAACGTTGTGGTCACGGATACGCTCCCAGCCGGCTTCA
>MHSZ01000032.1:116519-116650 GCA_001824745.1 Candidatus Terrybacteria bacterium RIFCSPLOWO2_01_FULL_58_14
AAGCCCCGCCTCATTGACATGGAATGTCGGCGATCTCGTTCCCGGAGCCAGGTGGGAAATGTCTTTCTCCGCACGAGTAAGCGAGAACATCCCTGCGGATACGTACCGTAATGTGGTTGTCGCGAAAGCAG
>MHSZ01000032.1:116775-117897 GCA_001824745.1 Candidatus Terrybacteria bacterium RIFCSPLOWO2_01_FULL_58_14
CTCGGGTCGCTTGCGGCCATGATCGCGGGCCTCGTTCTGGTGGTTGATCCTTCCGGCCGCTTGCGAAGGCGCCTCAATCCCGAAGCGCGTTTACTCTTTCTTGTTGCGCGGGCTCGGCAAAGAGGTGTTTTCTAAAACGCGCCGCGACATCCAACGCTTCGGCAGGGTCACCCTTCAGGCCCCTTCACGGCATATGGATGAAATCATCGTTTTCACGAATACGAATCCTTACGATGCACCGGTTTTGTTGCCGCAGCGTCTCCCGAATTCTCGGCGAGACGCGGCGCGTGTTCGATTCGGTTTTGTATTTATTATGGCCGGCATCCTGATGGCGGGAAGCGCGTTGCTGCCCGTGCTGTTTTCTCTCGGTGCATTCTCACGCGCGTCGACTGCCGTAGATAACAGCCCAACCCCCGCCGTACTTTCAGGAAGACCGCTTACCGCACTTCCCGCAGAACCCGTTCTGAGTCCGGAGGCCGTTTTGCCAGCCATCGTTCCACTTTCTGGCACCGGACGAGTGATCATCGAGAAGATCGGTGTCTCGATGCCCATTGTAGAAGGCGAAAACGAACAAGTGCTGTTTTCCGGCGCATGGCGGTACCCGTTTGGTTCCATGCCGGATCAAGGCGGCAACACGGTACTCTTCGGCCATCGCTACAAGAACCTCCCGCCGAATCCGGAAACATTCTTTGCGCTCGATAAGCTCGCTGTCGGCGATCAGTTTACGGTGCTGTGGGGAGGGAAGACGTTTCGATATCGTGTCGTGGAAACGAAGGTGGTTCCGCCAACGGACATTTCGGTTTTGGACTCTACGGGACGCCCGACCCTCACGCTTATCACCTGCACGCCCGTTTTCACGACGAAAGCCCGTCTTGTGATTCGCAGCGAGCTCATCTGAACGCTTTCAGCCCGATATGTTAGGATAAAAGTACCGCCATATGGCCTTCGTCCGCCTTCTCAAAGCCCTCCGCGAGTTCTTTCTCGGGCGGAGGGATTTTGCCATTCCTCCTGCGCTAAGCGCGCGAGCGCTTGTGTACTATGGGCTGCTCACGTTCTTAACGCTTGTAGCACTTTCTCCTCTCACCCGAACGATTCCTTACCGAGCGTTTCTCGCGGCACTCT
>MHSZ01000032.1:117927-119189 GCA_001824745.1 Candidatus Terrybacteria bacterium RIFCSPLOWO2_01_FULL_58_14
ACGCCTGGATGGCTTCTCCTTCGCATGCAGCCAATATCCGCAACGGTACCTTCACGGAGGTTGGCATCGGGGTAGCGAGCGGTACGTTCCAAGGCCGGGAAACGAATGTCGTGGCGATGTTCCTCGCAAAGCCGCTTGCCGTATCGTTGGCTGTCGCAACGCAGCCGGAGCCGCCGCCGGCCCCTGTTCCGGCGCCTATACCTCCTGCCCCAGCCCCCGTGCCGCCTCCCACATCGCCGCCGGGACCGCCGCAACCCTCCGAAACGCCTCCTGCGCCTTCTCCCGCGCCTCTACCGGACATAGTCGCGGACCCGGAACCGGAAGTCGTGTCGTCGGATGAGCCGTTGGTCGTGCTCCGCACCGCTCCTTTTTCCGGCACGAGTGTTGCCAATGCGGTTTCTGCCGCAGCGCTCTACGAGCCTCCGAATATACTAAGGCGACAGGCGATGTCCTTTTTGTTCTTCGGTGAATCGGAGGCGCTTCGGGTGGCAACAACGGTGTTTTTGATCCTTGTTTTCCTGAGCGCGCTTATCGCGGCACTCGTAGCACCACGGTATATTTTTGCGCGAGGCGTGCGGGCGGCCGTGCTCCTCGGATTTTTGCTTGCCCTCTGGCTTCCTTCGCTTTGGTCCTGATATGCTCTTGACCCGCGGCGGGAGGGTGTGCTATACTCATTTCCGACGTGGCTCCGACGCGAGCGATATTTCTTCGTAATCGAATCGTGCGCCACGCAAAGGTCGTTTACAGTTCGCTTTCCGTTTTTGACATCCCGCTCCAGCGGTTTTTCGCCGCTCGCAGCTGGGCGCCGATTGCGGCAGGCAAAGCCATCGTGGCGTACGAGAATACAGGCGGCATGGGCCGGCCGATGGTGCAGGGCAACTGGACGTGCAGCGAGTGTGGTACCGCTATCACCGAGCTGCCTTTCGAGCCCGCACAGGATCGACCGATTTATTGCCGTGACTGCTGGCGAAACAAGCGTCCACCGCGACGCGACTTCCGCCGCTGAATGCTACACAGTCCCCGAAAGGGGACTGTGTGCTATACTGCCGACAAGGCGTCGTCGCGCTCTCATGCATTCTTATTGTTTCATTCTTATGTTTCGTTCCGTACTCCGCACCATTGATCGCATCGCGCCTCCAGAGCGCGCCTTTGCACACTGTGATGTTCCCTGCGGCCTCTACGAGGCCGACGCGATGGTTCTCGCTGCCGACACCGTCGTGAAGATGATCGAAAAGATTCAGGCCTTACCCAAGGATATGCCG
>MHSZ01000032.1:119238-121045 GCA_001824745.1 Candidatus Terrybacteria bacterium RIFCSPLOWO2_01_FULL_58_14
ATTTTAAGCCCGAGCACCTCGCGATATTCCCCGAACTTCACGATACTTTCTGGAAGGCGGCGAAGCTCTGCTCGAAAGTGAAACAGTCCGTTGATATGGATGCCGCAAAAGAGCTTCGCATCGCCGCCGGTCACATTGCCGAAATGCTCGCACGGGCGAAAGGAGCAGCAAAAAAATAAACCTTCATGCTGCGTCGTTTCCGCGTTGAGGGTCACAGCATGGAGCCCTGCTTTCGGTGGGGCGACCGTGTGTTGGTAGAGCGGTGGAGTTTTACGAAGCGATGGCCGCGAGAGGGAGAGGTTGTTGCAGTGCGGCACCCTTTCCGCCGCGAGCGCGTGCTCATCAAACGCGTCGCATGCGTGTGGGAAGATGGGCAGTGTTTTGTGATCGGCGAGAATCCGAGCGATAGCCACGATAGCCGGCATTTCGGCGCCGTGCAGCGGGAGGATGTTATCGGGCGTGTGTGGTTCCGTTATTGATAAAGGAAACCCCGCCTACGAGCGGGGTGCTCAATCTCGCAGCCCCGATCGGGATCGGGGCGAGATTGGCAAAAGAGCGACCCCCGCGGTGCGGGGGTCGTGTTGTTTTATGGCGTTGCCGTGAAGTGCTCGAGCACGAGTGTTGCACCCTGGCGGATCATGCGCGTGGGGCCATGTTCCGTAAGGTCTCGCACGGCATCGAGATGTTGCGCGAGCTCTGGGTGATCTTCGGCTCGGCGTTCTCCTCGGCCGATGCGTCCGCAGCGTCGCCGGATCGCCATTGGCGTCGTCGTCATGAGCGTCGCGATCACCGCGGTGACTCCGGGATTGCGTTTCGGCATCTCTAGTGCCACCTCGCGCTTCGCAGCCACGCCCATATGTTCGGCATCGGATGCATCAGGAGCGAAAACCTTGGCGATGAGTTCCTGCGCTACGGTTTCGTTAGCACAGGCCTTTTGCTCTGCGAGGACCTGATCGCGGTCATGAGAACCGCCGCGTTTTTCCAGCAGCGCATCAAGTTCGTGGCTGGAGAGGCGGCGGAGAACGCGGCCGTTGCCGTCCGTGAGGACGATTTCTCCCGTTGGCATGGCAAACCTCCGTGCGTGAAGGGAACTGGTAGTGATTATACATCAATATGCTATTTTGTCAATAATGGGTACTGTAGGGTTTAGGGGGGCAAGCGGGCGTGATACGATGGTTCAACGCCGCGCGGCAAGAGCGCTTCGGATTTCGCTCAGGCGCCATGCCGAAACTTCGCGCTATGCTCACCATTCAGAATCTCCACGTCGCTGCCGGAACTCGCGAGATTCTCGGAGGCGTCTCGTTGCGAGTACGTCCGCGGGAGCTCCATATTCTTATGGGGCCGAACGGTTCGGGTAAGTCGACGTTGGCACAGGTGATCGCGGGAAACCCGCGTTTCACGGTGACGCAAGGGACCCTGCGGTTTCGGCGTTTCGATCTCCTGCGCCGAAGCCCAGAGGCGCGGGCCCGTCTTGGAGTTTTCGTTTCATTCCAGCAGCCCCTTGCGATTCCCGGCGTTGGCGTTGCGGATTTTTTGCGTCTAGCGATTGCCGAACGGAATGGCGATCGCATGCGACCCTCGCAGCTTCGTGAGCGCGCTGCCGCACGATTCCCCGACGTAGGTCTTCCCGTTGCGACGCTCGACCGAGAACTCAACGTTGGGTTTTCTGGCGGAGAACAGAAGCGAATGGAACTGGCGCAGTTACTCTTGATGGGGGCTAGGGTTGCGATACTCGACGAAGTGGACTCCGGCCTTGATATCGACGGTCTTCGACAAGTGGTCCGCGCGGTCGAAGAGATACGAGCGA
>MHSZ01000033.1:0-3404 GCA_001824745.1 Candidatus Terrybacteria bacterium RIFCSPLOWO2_01_FULL_58_14
CAGCTATTCTCGCCCCGAGTTGCATTGAGGGGTGGTTCGACATGGCTCACCACGAGTTTTGCAAGACAGCTATTCTCGCCCCGAGTTGCATTGAGGGGTGGTTCGACATGGCTCACCACGAGTTTTGCAAGATGAGCGGCTCGCAGCGTGTTGTGTGCCAAGACGGTTATGCTCGCCCTGAGCCGCGCCGAAGGGTAGAATAGATCAGCATGGCCGATATTCAGACCGTTCGTGCTGTACGGCTTCGGAAGGCCCGAGCACTCCGTGAACTCGGCGTGAACCTGTATCCGGAGCATACTCCGAAACGACTCGCCGCCGCAGAGATTCAGAAGCACTTCTCCGCATTCTCTCGCTCGCGCCAGATCACGATTGCGGGCCGCATCACCGGTCTTCGCGTCCATGGAGGCGCCGCGTTTCTCGACTGCACGGATGCGAGCGGAAAACTCCAGGTGCTTTTCTCGCGTAAGGCCCTCGGGAAGGCGTTTACGCGGGTTCCCGCGCTTGACCTCGGGGATTTCCTCGCGGTTCGGGGAAAACTCATTCGGACGCGTCGCGGAGAAGCCACACTTGAGGCGAGAGGTTTTACGGTTTTGGCGAAAGCGCTGCGTCCGATTCCCGCCCATTGGTATGGCCTGCGAGACGTGGAGGAGCGCTTTCGGAGGCGCGAGATCGACCTCTTGCTCAATCCCGAAGTACGTCAACGATTCCGCGTCCGATCGGAGATTCTTCGGACGCTGCGCAGGATTCTCGAAGACGAGAGCTTTCTCGAAGTGGAAACGCCGATTCTGCAGGCGGTTCCCGGCGGAGCTCATGCGGAACCGTTTCGTACGATGCTACGGGCGCTCAAGCTGCCGCTCTATTTACGCACTGCCCCCGAACTTTATTTGAAAAGGTTGCTTGTCGGCGGATTCGAGAAGGTCTATGAACTCGGACGCTCTTTTCGTAATGAAGGCATGGACCATACGCATAATCCTGAGTTCACCGAGCTTGAGTTCTACTGGGCCTATCAAGATCTCAAAGGGCTCATGGCGTTCAGCGAGCGTATGATCCGCCGCACGGTTCGCGAAACCATGCGGACCTCGCATATCTCCTTCCGGGGAGCACAGATTTCGTTTTCCCGAAAGTTTCGCCGCTTGGAGTTTTCCTCTCTTTTTCAAAACTCCTTCCGCGTTGATCCCATCACCGCCTCCGACTCGACACTGGTTTCTATCGCGCGCAGGAACGGAGTTCCCACCGGGCCTTCGGTGACGCGCGCGATACTTATCGATCATCTCTTCAAAAAAACGGTAGCGCCCACGCTTGTGCAGCCGGCATTCGTGGTACACCATCCGTTATCGCTTTCTCCGTTGGCGAAAGCCGTAGGGCAGAATTCGCAGTTGGCACGTCGTTTCCAGATTTTTGCGGGAGGGATGGAGGTCGCCAATGCTTATGCAGAGCTCAACGACCCTCGTGAGCAGCGGAAGCGCTTTGTCGAGGAGGCCAAACATCGGAGAAGCGGAAACCGCGAAGCGCAGCGTACCGATGAGGACTTTCTCACGGCGCTCGAATACGGGATGCCGCCTGCGGCGGGGTTTGGTTTGGGCGTGGATCGCTTTGTGATGCTGCTCACTGATGCGCCTTCGCTGCGGGAAGTGCTGTTATTTCCCACGATGCGTCCAAAAAAGTAATCTCGACCCCGCAAAGAGTATGCAGCTTCTGTTGGCGACGACGAACCCCGCGAAACTTCGCGATATGAAGATGAGTTTCAGCGATCTTGCCGCCGATTGTGCGTTCGTCCTTGTATCGCCGAAAGACCTGGTCAACGAACCGTTCGAGGTTGAAGAAACCGGCGCGACATTTGCCGAGAACGCCATACAGAAGGCCGAAGCCGCAGCGGAGCGGTTTGGAGTGCCGGCGGTCGCCGATGACGGAGGGCTTGAGATCGATGCGCTCGGCGGCAATCCCGGGGTTTTCTCTCGAAGGTGGCCGGGATACGCTGCAGATGACGAAACCCTCATCGCCTACGCCGTTGGACAGCTCAAAGATATCCCAAAAGGGCAGCGCGGCGCGCAGTTTCGTACGGTGAGCGCGTTTGCGGCCCCTGGAGGCAAGACCGTGACGGCAGAAGGAGTGTTGCGCGGTGAGATCGCGTTTCGCGTGCACGACGATCGTGATCCCGGGTATCCGTTCCGTTCGTTGTTCGTGTTGCCGGAGTTTCACAAATATATGATCGAACTCTCCGATAGCGAAGAGGTTCAGCTGAGCCACCGGCGAAAATCCCTCTTGGGCCTTGCGCCGGCTATTCGTTCATATTTTTCTCACACGTGATGATGTTTCGCATGGGGTCCAAAGAGAAGGGGCGACAGGGTGCGGGCACGTCAGTTCAGCTTGCCGCCGCCTTTGAAGAGTTTCCGGAGGCCTTGGTGTTGAAAAACATCAAGGGGCAGCTTATTTTCCTCAACCGCGAGGCCGAAGAGATTTTCAAGGTGGCCCGCAACGACGTGTTGGGGAAGAGCGCCGCAGCACTGCGCTCTCGCAGCCAGGCAACGTTGCGGTCGGCACTCATGATCGAGATTCCCGAGAATGGCGAAACGCGTTTTGTGCTGCCATTCGATTCCCGGACACGGGCTTTCGCGGTTTCGGAAATATCGCTTCGTGGAAACGGCGCCGACATATCAGCGCTTCGCGTATTCCGCGAAACAACCCGTGAAGAGGAGCTCTCGCGCCTGAAGAGCCAGTTTATGTCCATCACGGCGCACCAGTTGCGCACGCCGATCTCGGGCCTCAAATGGGTGATTGAAATGCTCCTTTCCGGCGAAGTGGGGAAGCTCACCGAGAGCCAGCGAGAGCTTCTTGTCCGTGCAGCGGATACGAGCGAGAGGATGATTCGACTCATCGGCGATCTCCTTGACGTGACGCGTATCGAGGAGGGGAGATTCGGCTATCATTTTCGCATAGAAGCGGATATCGCCGCTTTGGTGGCCCGCGTGGTGGAAGATCTGCGAGCACGCGCACAAGCCAAGGGAATCTCGCTCGTTTTCATGAAACCGCGCTCGGCACTTCCTTCCGTGAAGATCGACGTCGAGCGTTTCGGTATTGCGGTGGAGAATATCGTGGAGAATGCGATCACCTACACGATGCAGGGAAGCGTCACGGTGAACGTGGAGCTCAGAGGCGACATGATTGCGATAACTGTGCGCGATACCGGAATCGGCATTCCAAAAGACGCGCAAGAGAAGATCTCCACAAAATTCTTCCGTGCCGAGAACGTCGTGCGTCTCGGTATCGGCGGCACCGGACTCGGACTTTTCATCGTGGAGCACGTTATGAAACGGCATGGCGGCGATATGACGGTGGTTTCCGAAGAAGGAAAGGGGACGACGATCACGTTGACGCTCCCCGTGGATCCTGCGCGCGTGCCCGAG
>MHSZ01000033.1:3557-14156 GCA_001824745.1 Candidatus Terrybacteria bacterium RIFCSPLOWO2_01_FULL_58_14
CAAGCGGTATCGGGAGGTTCTCGGCGAAGTCGAAACGTTCCGCCGGCAGGCGAAGGAGTTTTCCCGAAGCGGAGGGACGGACTCGGGAACCCGGGAGGAGGCCAGAAAGGTGCGTGAGCGCCTTAAGGGACTTGAGGCAGAAGAACGAAAACTCCGCGAGGAGCTGGATGGGTTACTGGATGCTCTGCCGAACCTTCCGCTGCCCGAAGTGCCGGATGGGCGGGATGAAAGCGACAATGTGGTGGTGCGGGAAGGACGGAAGCCGGCCAAGAAGAGTTTCGTTTCCCAAGATCACCTTGCCCTAGGTGAGGCGCACGGCCTCGTGGATGTGGAACGTGCGGCGCGCGTGGCGGGCACGCGGTTCGCATATTTGAAGCGCGAAGGGGCGATGCTCGAGTTCGCACTCATCCGATACGCTTTCGACATTCTCTCATCAGAGGGCTTCATCCCGGTAGTTCCCCCCGCGATGGTTCGTCCCGAGGTATTCCGCGGAATGGGACGACTCGCTGCAGATCAGCGCGAGGAGCGGTATCATCTCGAACGCGACAACCTTTATCTTATTGGTTCGGCGGAGCATACGCTCGGACCGATGCATATGGATGAAGTGCTGGAGGCAGCAGTTCTTCCGCTCCGCTACGTCGGTTTTTCTCCTTCCTTTCGGCGCGAGGCCGGCTCTTATGGAAAAGACACGCGGGGGATCATTCGCGTGCACCAGTTCGATAAGGCGGAGATGTTCGTCTTTGCGTCCCCGGAAGCGTCGGGAGATGAACTCGAGCGGTTGGTGGCGCTTCAGGAGCGGATCGTTTCGGGGCTTAAGCTACCGTATCGCGTCGTTGCCATCTCGGCGGGCGATATGGGCTGGACCGACGCGAAACAGTATGACATTGAGGTTTGGTTTCCTTCTGAGGAAAGATTTCGTGAAACGCATTCAGCGTCGAACACGACGGATTTTCAGGCGCGAGGAGTGAACGTACGTTTTCGCCGTGACGCGGGCGCCAAGCCCGAGTATCTGCATATGCTCAACGCGACCGCTGTCGCGATTGGGCGCACAATCGCAGCACTTCTCGAGAACCACCAGCAAGAAGATGGCACGATCCAGATTCCTGAAGCGTTACGTTCCTATTGCGGTTTCGATCGCATTCCGAATCCAGATTCCAAATTCTAAATTCCGCTTTTGTGCTTTCTCTCAGCGAACTCAAACCAGGAGTCGTTTTCGCGATGGACGGCGACCCTTGGCAGGTGCTTGAGGCGCAGTTTGTGAAGATGGCGCAACGGACCGGCCATGTTGAGGCAAAGATTCGAAATCTGCGGATCGGCAACGTACTCACGCGATCTTTCAAGCAGGCCGACCGGCTCCAAGAAGCCGAGGTCAAGCGCGTGCGATCACAGTTCGTCTTCGGACATCGAGGCCGATACGTATTCTCGGAAGCCAACAATCCGGCGCGACGCTTCGAGTTTTCAGAAGAGCGTATCGGCGAGGAGCGTTTTTATCTCGTGCCGAAACTTGAGCTCACGGCATTCGAGTTCTCCGGAGAAATTCTCGCAATCGAACTTCCACCAAAAGTCGATCTTCGGGTGACCGAAGCACCGCCTTGGGTGAAGGGTGATACGGCATCGGGAGGCACGAAAACCGTACTTTGCGAAACCGGCCTGAAGGTGCAGACGCCGCCGTTCATTGAGGCGGGGGCGGTGATTCGGGTCAACACCCGCACGGGAGCGTACGTTGAGCGCGTCGAGAAATAGAGATCGTCCTATTATGGTTCATCGTACATGGATTGAGCTCGATCGAGATGCCTTGATCACAAACTCCCGAGAACTTCGCAAACTTCTTGGGCCGCAGGTGCTGATGTTGGCCGTGGTGAAGGCCAATGCTTACGGTCATGGGTTAGTGCCGGTTGGTCGAATGCTCGAAGCAGAGGTGGATTGGTTCGGGGTCGATTCTGTCGACGAGGGGATGGCCCTTCGTGACGCCAAAGTCCGAAAACCGGTGCTCGTGCTTGGCTTCACCCCGTATGAGCGTTCGGCGGAGGTGATCCGATACGATCTCCGGCAGGTCGTATACGATCTAGAAGCGATCGGTGCGCTTGATGACGCCTCTCATCGTCTTGGAATGCGCGCGCTGGTGCATATGAAAATCGAAACCGGCATGGCCCGTCAAGGCATTCCGGCCGAAGAACTCGCGCGATTCCTTTCCGTACTTCCGAGATTCTCTGGCGTTTCGGTTGAGGGGGCGACGACGCATCTCGCGAATGTCGATGACGAAGATCCCACCTTTACAGAATTGCAGCTCACGCGTTTCCACGCGGCCCTTGAGGTGTTCCGAAAGTTCGAGATGCCTCCGAAGATTCGGCACGCATCGGCTTCTGCCGCGGCGATGATTGCGCCGGATGCCCACTTCGATCTCGTCCGTTTCGGCATCGCGCTCTATGGGCTCTGGCCCGCAGCACATATTCCCGGCATCTTGGCGCTTTCGGGAAAAGTGCTGCAGCTCAGGCCGGTGCTTGCCTGGCGTACGCGAATCGCACAGGTAAAAGAAATCCCCCAAGGGTCGCCGGTCGGCTATGGCCTTACCGAACGAGTGAATCGTGATGCGCGGATTGCGGTATTGCCCGTAGGGTATGCGGACGGTTATGACCGGCGCCTCTCATCACGAGGCCAGGTGATGATCGCGGGCAAGCGCGCGAAGGTACTGGGCGTGGTCATGATGAACATCATCGTAGTAGATGTGACGGATATTCCCGAGGCCAAACCCGGAATTATCGCAACGCTCCTCGGCCGAGAAGGGAATGATGAAATTTCCGCCTTCGATATGGCGGAACAGATCGGCACGATCCATTACGAAGTGCTCGCGCGGCTGAATCCGCTCTTGCCGCGTGTTGCAGTATAATGCGTTGCTATAGCTATGATTTCCCGGCGCCGGCGACCCTCTTTCAGCACAACTCCCCGGTTCCGGAACGCGGGGTTCTTGTTGCTAGGCATTCTCCTCATTACGGCGGCTTTCATTGCAGGGGTGTGGGGTACCGGCGTTGCCGTAGTACGGGGCGTGGAAGTCGAAGGAAATGAAATAGTAGCGGAGGAAGATATCGTCGCGGCGGCGCGCGAAGCGATCGCAGCACCTTTGGTGGGGCCGCTACCAGGCAATCTGCTTTTCCTTCCAAGAGGAAGGATCGTGCAGCGTCTCTCCGAGACATTTCCGCGGTTCGCCGAAGTGCGAGTTGGGTGGGATTTTCTTCACCGCACGGTGCGCGTGAATGTTCGCGAGCGCGTATCCGAGGGGATTTACTGTACAGCGAAGGGCCTTGTCGATGACCAGACGGTTTTGGCACCCGCCTCGGACGCGTGTTTTCTCATCGACCGCGATGGCGTGATTTTCGCTGAAGCTCCCGAAAGCGAAGGGTCGCTCATTTTTTCGCTTACGGACAGCGGAAGCGGGGATCGGGCGTTGGGCGAACGCGTGTTAGCACCCGAGACCCTTGTGGCGGCGCGAGAGCTTTGGGAAGGGTTCCGTGTCGAAGTCCGCTTGGGCGTTCGGCGGATTGTCCTGCAAGAAGGAAACGTCGCGTTTGCAGAAACCTTCAATGGGTGGAGCGCGATTTTCGATCTCGCGGGTGACCGCAAGGCACAGCTTATTGCGCTTCGAGAGCTTTTGGCGCGAGAGCTTCCGCCGGAGAAACGCAGCGGTCTTTCGTATATTGATCTTCGCGTTCCAGGGAGGATCTATTATCAATAGCGCTGGCATGTAATGAAATGCGTCCCGCCAAAGCGGGGCGCATATGCATCGGGGAGGGGCGGTGCGCTTTTATGGCAGGCGATAAACGAAGATCGAATGGCCGATCACCGCCTCCGGCGTGGTGCTGGAGAGGAAGCAGTAACCGATGGTGGATTGCTGGAATCCGGCGGCAGGTTTGGCACAGGATTGCTGCCGATATGTTGCAGAAACCGCAAACCACCCCGACGGCCTTCCTTTGTCGGCAGACCAAGGCACCACTTCGGCATTTTTGATGTAGTATTCCGGCGGCGTCCAGCCGAAATAGTCCACGGCAATGTGGGTGATACCGCGCGTTTCTACGAACTGCGAGAGTCGTTTGAGGTCTTGGCCCCAGTCGAGGTTCGAGTCCACCACCCAGCGAACGCCGCCCGGAGGCCCACCCGCGATTTCGTTGAAGGATGCAAGATATGATGGCCAACCAAGAAACGCCGCCCCGGCGACCCAAAGAACGAGGAGGCCGACGAGGGCTGCTCGCAACGAGGCGCCGGTGATAATGGCGAGGATTGAGTGCAGGGCAGCGCCGACCGACGTGGCGGGAGGAGGTTCGACAATCAAGAAACTCTTCGCTCCTCGGCCGATGAGGATAGCGACGAAGGGAAGTACGGGCAGGAGATGCCGGACGCCGATGTTGAGGTTGGAGGTGAGCGAGGTGTACCAGTAGAGCGCAATGAAGAGCATCATTGCCAGTTCCGGGAAGTGTTCTTGCTTCCACCGGGCCGCGTGCGTAATCCACGTGCCGGCGCGGTGATGCAGGAAGCCGATTGCGACACGTAACGTTGCCATGAAACCAATGAATATCGCAAGGAGCGTGAGGAGATGGAAGGCGATCGGGAGTTTGACGAGATAGACGATAGGGAAGTACAGCGGCCAGCCGGAGGCCGAGACCTCGCCTAAGAAAAAAGTGGTGTTGCCGCCCGTCGCGCGTTGATAGACCATTGCAAGGCCGTAAAAATACTGCGCGAGAGGCCGGAGGAGGTCGATACCCGCCATTGTAGCGATTGCGTCTGCGGCAGCACGATTAGGGAACGAGGAGAGAACAAAGGCGATGTCCTGGATTTGCCGATCTTGCGGATATTCGATTACGTGAAAGACATAGACGAGGTAGATGACCGCAAGGCCGATAAATCCGATGAGCATTGTCCCGCCGATGAACAGAACTCCGCTCTCCAGCGCACTTCGAAAAGACGGGGTCGTCTGTCCCACCGGAGTTCCCGGCGCGTCTCTCGAAATGCCGCCCAGTACTTCCCCTTGATTATTGTCCCCAATGCCTACCCCAGGCATTTCTCGAGCCGCGCCATTCGCTCTGTCAGCATCGTTTTTCCTTCCCGCGCTATACCCAGCGAACACTGCGAGGAGCCACCACGCGATTGCGAGAACGCCAAAGTAGGGGATGAGGAGGACGACGGAAAACTTGGTCAACTGCGCGAGTCCGAATGCGATTCCCGCAATGAGAAGGTGTTTGCGCGTGGGTTCTCGGAGGAAGCGAATGAAAAAATATGTCGCGATGAGTATGCCTGCAGCGGCAGGCACGTCAGTCGTGACGTAGTGGCCATGGGCGAGTACGACCGGTGAGAATGAGAATGCGGCAAGCGCGATGAATCCTGCCGTAGCGCCCGCGCGCTCCTTGGCCCAGAGGAACACAAACCACCCCGCAAGCATCATGATGAGGAGCGGCGCGATGCGGGAGAGGCGAAGGATAAGATCGGCATCGTTCCCGGACTGGAAGAGAAACGCTCTGCCGAAATCCCACTGTCCGTTCACATCGTCGGTCCATGAGGAGTGGTCGGTCGGGACGGCAAGCTTCGGGATGAGAAGCAGCGGAAGTGCTGCGAGGTCTTTCACGAGCGGCGGATGTTCGGGATTGATCCGCATATCCCGTTGCGTGAGATAAGAAATCCCCGCGCCGATGTGGGGATCTTCGTCGACAATCGCGGCATCGTCCCAGCCGGCGCTGTAGGCGAGGGCTCCGGAAAGCACGATGATCGCAAGCGCAACTTTTGCGGAAGTATTACGCATACTTAGAGGCGGTAGAAGGCGACGCCGCTTTCTTCATGGCGCTCCAGGGAAGGGAATGTTGCACGAAGGGCCGCTTCCAGATCCTGGGAGGGCGGTTGCGTGGGGATGATGATAGTGTGATCGAATTCTGGTTCGATATCGCGGACGCGATCGGGGGTAAGGTAGATGATGTCGGGATTGTCAACAGTGAGGTATTTCACCGTTGCGGCCGCCATCGGCACGTCATCGATAAGAACCCCGCCTTCATTTACGATGACGTAGCGTTTGCCGTCAGCGTGAGCATTGAGATAGTCCGCGATCTCCGCGAGATCCGCCCGGAAGGCGCCCTGGACATTCGGATTTCCCGCCCATACGAGGAAATACTGATGGAAGTTGAAGATGGCCGTGAGCATGAGTGCGGTTACGATGGCGGCACCGGTCACGGCCTTCGGGAAACGGACGCGTCCGGCGTCCCAAATAAGCCAGGTTGCCCCAAGGGCGGAAAGCAGCATGACCGGAGGGATGGCGTTGAGCGCGCGGAGCGCGTGGGGGATTCCTTCCGACGTGGTGATTTCCGGGAGAAGCCCTGCGCTAAGCCACAAGAGGATAAAAAGGAGCGCTGCGGGCACCCGCGGTGCGAGCTTGATCTTGCGGATAATAGAGACGACGGCGATTGCAAGCCCCAGGAAAAAGAAGAGACCCGTGAGGGGATCGAGCATCGGAGCGCCTGCGACGTTATGTCGCCAATTGCCATCGCCTGCGACATGGAACATTAGGAGCGTCTTTCCCGTACTCTCGGCAAGAGCGCGGATTGGATCATCTGCGCTGAAAATCGATACATCGCCCGCACGACCAAGAAAGTCCTGAGGATGTGCTGTAAAATAGCCGGCGAGAGGGAACACCGCGATGATAAACCCCGCCGAAAGGAGCAGCCAGCGAAATACGGTACGGTTTCGGCGTTTCCCGAGAATATCCCAGAGAAAGAAAGGGAAGAAGAGAACAGGCATCACGCGCGACGCGATATACGTGGAGAGCGAAAGGCCGAGCGCGAATCCCGATGCGAAGAAATCTCCCGGGCGCGAAGTTCGCAAACCGCGGAGGAGGAAGAAAAATGCCGCCGATGCGAGAAGCGGGAGGAGGATTGCGCGGAAACCGATACGGGAGAAGGTGACGTGCCAGAACGAAACCGCGAGAAGAAAGGTCGCGAGTATCGCAAACAACTCCGCGCGCCCCGATCCTTCGGTAAAGAGTGCGGCGAACGGACTGTTCTCTTCTTTTATTCCGCCGCGGTGCTGGGCGTCTTGGCCTTTTTTGCCGTACAAGAGAAGGCCTATTTCACGAGCGAGGAAAAAGAAAACGAGTACGGTGAGCGTTCCCGCAAGCGCTGCGACTGCGCGCAGCGCCCATGCCGATGGGCCGAAGATTTGTACGGAGAGTGCCTGGATATCGATGAAGAGGCCCTCCCTGCCGTTGTTATCGGGGTAGAATACGCGGAAGTCGCTGCGCTCGAGCGCCCGCAGCGCATTGACGCCGTTCATCGCCTCGTCCGGATAAAGCGCTGGCGGGATCGTATCGAGGAGATAGAATCGTAGGAATGCGGCAAGGGAGATGATGCCGATCAGAGCGATTGTGCGAAACCTCATCGTTCTTATAGTAGCACATGGTATCTTCGAGCAGAGACGCGCCGCGCATGCTGGTTTGACTTCGCTTGTCCTGAGCTTGTCGAAGGGCTCACCACAAGTTTTGCAAGATGAGCGGCTTGCAGCGTGTTGTGTGCCAGGGCGGTTATGCTCGCTCCGAGCCGTGTCGAGGGGTAGAATAGAAAGTAATGGCGGAGAAGCCGCGCGTACACGAATCGTGGGAGGCGTTGCTGCAAAGGCATGAAGCCGAGGTCTTGCAGAAGGGCCAAGAAGAGGAAGCGGGACGAGAGGCGATCCGTACCGCAGTGCGGGAGCGGATTGCGGAGGCCCGCGAAACTGGAGCGCCTCCGGCGGTGAAGCCCCCTCTTCCTGTTCCCCAGGATCTCCATCATCCGCGCGAGCAGGAGCTCAAGGTGTTGGAGGCGCCGCGACAGGTGGCGTTTTTGGCGCAGTTGGCGCTCGATGAGGGCGTGGAGCCCGCGGTGCGACTCGCCGAGCGTATCGGCTCTCCTTACGTGATGGACGCACTGCACGACCTTCTCGTCGATCGCCTACTCGACATCCTTGCAGAAAGGAAAGGCATATCTTCTTCCTGATTCGCAGGGAACGCCATGCTTTGGATCGTTGCCCTCGTACTCTTCGTTGCCGCGGTGCTCGCCGGCGGCTTCTTTTGGGATCGGCTTCGCGATCGTTTTGAACTCCGTCGATCGCTCGATAGCGTGCTCTTTCGTGTTGCGCTTCCGCGAGTGTTTCCGCAAGAAGAAGAGCAGCGCAAGAAACCGGAGAAAGAACAGATTGCAGTGATGGAGCAGTTCTACGCCGCATTCTCGCGTCTCTCCGATCGGGGGATGCGCGCGTTGTTGCTGGGTCCTCCGCATATCGCTTTAGAGCTTGCACTGCCTTCGGTGGGAGAGGAGATCGCATTTTATGTTGCCGCACCGCGCTTTTTCGCGGATGAAACCGAGAAGGCCATTCACGGTATCTATGAAGCCGCGCACGTGGAGCGCATACGCGATTACAATATTTTTCATCCCTACGGCGTTGCGGCGGGCGCTTCGGTGACCTTGCGGAGGCACTTCGCGTTGCCCATCAAGACGTATCAGACGCTCGAAACGGACCCTCTGCGCACCCTTACGACGGCGTTGAGCAAACTTGCCGTGGAAGGAGAGGGCGCTGCGATCCAACTTCTCGTACGACCCGCGCCACAAGGGAGGCGATTCGCCGGGCTTCGGATCGCCCGACAAATGCAGAAGAGCGGCCACAGTTTCGAACGCGCCCGTAGAGAAGTATCCGGCGCGTGGCAGTTCTTTGGCGCCATGCGGCCGGAAATGCGGTCGCGCGATCGGCAGCGCATGATGCCGTCGCACGATCCGAACCGGCCCTGGTACGCAGAGCAGCAGCAGCCGTTGACGCCGTTAGTACAGGAGGTCGTGCGCGGCGTTGAATCCAAGGCGTCCAAGCTCCTGTTCGAGGTGAATATTCGCGTTCTCGCAGCTGCCCCGGTTCCCGTACAGGCCGAAGAGATCCTCAACCATCTCAAAGTCGCGTTCCACCAGTTCGACGCGCCGGAACTCAATGGGCCGAAGATCGTCACGCACCGAAGCCGGGCGCTTAAGCGCCTCGCGTACCAGTATGCGTTTCGCATCTTTGATCCCGGTCGCGCCATCACATTGAGCACCGAGGAGCTCACCACGCTCTATCATCTCCCGAATGTTTCGCTCGAGACGCCCAAAGTGAGGTTCTTGAAGGCAAGGCCCGCATCTCCTCCTCCGAACCTCCCCAAGGAAGGGATCTTGCTTGGGCAGAATACCTATCGCGGTATCGTGAACGAAGCGCGGATATCCCCCGATGATCGCAGGAGGCATCTGTATGTCGTAGGCCAGACCGGCACCGGCAAAACGACGCTCCTTCGTGAGCTCATCCGCCAGGATATCGTGGCAGGTCGCGGGGTTGCGGTTATCGATCCGCACGGCGATCTTGCCGAATCGGTGCTGACCCTCGTACCCGAAGAGCGCGCAGAAGATGTCATCTACTTTGATCCCGCGGATATGGAACGGCCGATGGGCCTCAATATGCTCGAGTGGCGAACCGAAGAGCAGAAAGACTTTGCGGTACAGGAGATGGTTCGTATCTTCGAGAAGCTCTTCCCGCCGGAGATTATCGGTCCGATGTTCGAACACAACATGCGCAATGCCATGTTGACCCTCATGGCCGACCCCGATGATCCCGGCACCATCGTGGAGATCCCGCGCATCTTCACCGATGAGGTTTTCGCGCGCCGGTACGTCGCGCGCGTTACCGACCCTCTGGTGCGCTCTTTTTGGGAACAGGAAATGGCTAAGACCACTGAGTTTCACAAGTCCGAGATGTTGGGATATTTGATCTCGAAAGTCGGTCGATTCGTGGAGAACGCCATGATGCGCAACATCATCGGCCAAGCGCATTCTTCGTTCGACTTGCGTCGCGTGATGGACGAAGGCCGTATCTTCATCGCAAATCTCTCCAAGGGCCGCGTGGGCGAAGTGAACGCATCGCTTCTCGGGCTCATCCTCGTGGGTAAAATGCAGATGGCGGCGTTAGCTCGCGCCGACGTTCTCGAAGCAGACCGCCGCGACTTTCATCTCTATATCGATGAGTTTCAGAATTTCACCACAGAATCGATCGCGACGATTTTGTCTGAAGCCCGCAAGTACCGCCT
The DNA here is from genome assembly GCA_001824745.1 of Candidatus Terrybacteria bacterium RIFCSPLOWO2_01_FULL_58_14. Taxonomy (GTDB): domain Bacteria; phylum Patescibacteriota; class Minisyncoccia; order Terrybacterales; family 2-01-FULL-58-14; genus 2-01-FULL-58-14. The sequence goes on from MHSZ01000033.1 coordinate 13,660, forward strand.
GAATCTCACTATCGCCCATCAGTTTATTGCACAATTGGCCGATCCGATCCGCGAAGCGGTGTTCGGCAATGTCGGTTCGCTCGTGTCCTTTCGCGTAGGACCGAAGGACGCGGAGTTTTTGGCCAAGCAGTTCGCCCCGGTCTTCACGGAACAGGATCTTGTGAACATCGAAAACTTTCACGCCTACGTCAAGCTTATGATACGAGGTATTGCAGAACGGCCCTTCAATATCGAGATTTCGCCGCCCACGCAGGGGAGAAGCGAGGGCTTCGCAGCGTTGCGGGATCTGTCGCGGATGCGTTTCGGCAGGGCGCGGACCGAAGTCGAGCAGGAGATTCTCGACCGTTCGCAGCTGGGGGCGGCTGGTTTCAGTGAGCAGGGCTTCACGCCGGGCGAGCGGAACGCATAAGATGCGTCGACCCGACCTTCGAAATGCCGCCTGTTACTTCTTTTTCGTTATGGTCCCCAATGCCCACCCAAGGCATTTCTCAGGTCGG
>MHSZ01000034.1:0-4684 GCA_001824745.1 Candidatus Terrybacteria bacterium RIFCSPLOWO2_01_FULL_58_14
TTTATCCGATGCTCTACTTCACGTTCGGAAAGCCCACCTTGGGTGACGTCCAGTGTTCCAAGAACGTGTTCGATTGATTGCGCGTGCCAAGAGAGCGTCTCGCGGTGGAGACGCTCCTTGTGCGGTACCGTTGTTTCCGCCATCGCTTCCATCTTATCACGGATCTCTTACGCATTCGATTCTGCAATCGCGCGCTGCCTGCCGTACGCGGTTTACACCCCTGCCTGTACGGTATATTCGGCGATGGCGATTCTTTGTGCGTCACCCGATGAGGAGAAACCCCGCCATCAAGGCGGGGTTTTTTTCGACATTTCTTACGGCACGATGTCGTCCGCACCTTCCACTACTGTGCGAAGGGCAGGTGTACGGCGCGTGTGCCGGAGCGTCTCGCGCGCCGCGAGAATCCTCTCGCGCGCAAGCAGCGATGTCATCGCAACGATCGCGTCATCGCGTTCGGTCAGCGTTTCGCCGCACCGTTTACGGAACATGTGTTCTTCCCGCACAAGCCGGTTGCCCTCTTCGACTGCCAGCGCATGCGCAATGGGAAAATACACCGAAGGGAGCGTTGCGCGTGCGGGATCGGGCGGGAAAGTGTGCGCTGCTTCAATGAGAAGTTCTTCGGAGACGGTCGCAGGGTCTCGTGAAAGAACCGAAAGCAACATTTCCCGCGCGATGATGAGACATTGCACGTCGGAGGTTCCTTCGTAAATCTTCACGATCCTGCCGTCTTGCCAGAACTTGAAGATTTTCGCGTCGGTATACCCGACACCTCCGCACAGTTGCAGCATCTCCGACGGACCCCATTCGGCGAGCTCTCCGTTCCAGAGCTTCGCGAGCGAGGCCTCCAACTGCCACGGCCGCGAGTCCTCGCGACCGAGCGTATCGCGCAACAGCGCGGCTTGCCAGGAGAGAAGGCGCCCCATTTCAAGCGCCGCCTCTACCCTGAGGATTCGGGCGCGTTGCTGAGGCATCTCCGTGATGCGCAGGGAAAACTGCGTGCGCATGTCCGCGTAAGAACGCGCGACGTCAAAGGCGCCCAGCGCCACCGCGCGGCCTTGAGCAGCGATGACGGTTGCGCGTGACCCCACGAGAGTTGCGTTGAGTACTTTCCATCCTTCGCCGGTCCGCGTTCCGTCGGGAAGCTCACGGATCGCGCCAAGAGGCCCATCCGTGCCGCAATCGTCGAAGCGCATCGCGGTTGTGGGTGATAAGTGGAGCCCCGGCTTCTTTTCATTGCGAAGGATTGTCAACTCTCCTGCGAGCTTTGCGTGTTCCAGATCGACGATGAATACCGCGAGGCCGCGATAACGGTCCGGACCGATTCTTGCCACGACGAGACCGAGGTGCGCCTCGGAGCCATTCGTGATGAAGATCTTTTCTCCGTTGATGCGCCAGCGTCCATCGCGGAATATCGCTTCCGCCTTCAGTGATGCGACGTCAGAGCCGGCGTCCGGCTCGGTCTGGCAGTAGCAGCCGATCACCTCGCCTGCGGCGATTTTCGGCAGCCACGTCCGTTTCTGCTCTTCCGTGCCAAAAAGCAGGATCGGCGTTGCCACAAGCGACGTCGTCGCGCCCTGTGACAGGCCGATACTGGGATCATGCCGGCACGTTTCCTCAGCGGCGATGATGGCTCCCCGTGAAGTTCCGGGCCAGCCGTCATACGCTTCGGGAATGCCATAAGCGGTGAGACCGCACCTTCGGAAGTACTGAAACGCCTCGTGATAGAGATCGCGATTAAAGGCGGTCGCCTCGCGAGCGCGCTCGATAATATCCTGGAAGACCGGATCCTCAGAGAAGCGGTCTCGTAGCTCTTGCTGGAACAGCGCCTCCTCTTCGGTGAGCCGGAATAAGAGTTCCGGCGCGAGTTCTCTGCGATGTTGCATTGGCGCACGCCTCCTTGTACTTTTCGGTTTTCAATGTTCCCACGATAACCCTAATCACAACGTGAGCCCTGGCGCAACCGCTTGCGCGTTTCGCGCCGTTGCGGGGAAAACACTACTTGCGATATGCCGAGAACACCGCGCGGCCGGTTCTCAATACATGATCGGCAAGGAGAAACATTCCGGCGGACCACGCCTGTTCTTTCATTCCCGACGGTTTGCCCGTTTTCCCGTGGAGCCATTCGTTGAAATCGGTCGCGCGGTTGGCGGCGGCGAGCCGGAGGAAGAGCCGAGAGGCCGCACGCCGTTCCCCGATTTTCGCGAGCGCCAAAACGTGCCATCCGCCGATCATGGGCCAAATGCCTCCGTTGTGATAACGGTGTGGCAGGTTGAGTCGATATTTCCGATAATACTCGCGCCAGTCGCTCTCCCCTGGTCGCAGCGGAGGATAGATCGCCTTTGTGGGAAAGGGGTGCGCAAGTTTGTGTTGCGCCATGAATCGGAGGAGTGCGCGAGCGCGTTGCCTGGACGCCACGCCGGTGACGATCGCGAGGAGATTTCCGAGCGAGTCGAACCACCGACCGTACTGCCACATCGTGTAGTAGGGCAAGTAGTACGGCGGAGAAAAACCCTGCTGGTGCGCAACGAGATGCGCGCCGCGCCACTGAGGAATATCAAGATTGATGTCCCGGCGTACGCGTTGCGAAGACGGAGTGATCCAAAGCTGTCGGTTGATGCGCTGACGGGTATTCTCGAAGAGTGCCCGAAGGGCCTTGCGGCGTTTTTCTGAAGGGGCGAGTGCCGCTGCCGTCTTCAACGCTTGAGCGTAGAGGACGTTGACGGTAAGCCCGGTTCCGCGGATGGCGAGCAGGTCCTCCCAATCCGCGGCCTCTTGAAGCTCGAGTAAGCCGTCGCGATTTTGGTCTTGGTAGTGCAGCCAGGCGAGGGCTTGTTCTACGTTTCCCCACAATCGTTTTTTGAGTACGCGATCCCCCATTAGTCGTACGTAGGTCCCGAGGCCGATGATCCACCAACTATTGCTGTCAACAGCTCCCGGAGTGGTTCGGTCGGGACGATGGGTACGGAGCTGTACGTTCGTGGGAATCCACCCGAGATCGTCTTGGTGTTGAGCCAGCGTCACGATACTGCGCTTTGCTGCGGCTTGAAGGCGGGGGTGCCCCGTGGCGAGAACGGCAAGTGCTACCACCATACTGTCCCGCGCCCACACTTGGGGATAACCATCGGCCCGCGCCGAAGCGAGAAAGCCGAGCGGAGACGCACACGAGAGCAGGATGGCAACGGCGCGTTCCCGAAGCTTCTGCAGCGCCTCTTTGTTCATGCGTCCCCAGTACCTCCCCACCGACTGATGAGCCGATCGATTTCGGCCAGCTGCCGGTCCGATTCTTCGTGCGCTTTGAGGGCGTTGCGGAGATGCGATCCGACGATGCGGAAACGCTCGGAAAATGTTTCGAGCTCCCGTTCGAGTTGTCCTAGCGATGCCAGGATTTCTTTGGCTGAGCGCTCAATTGTAAGCCCCCGAAAGCCGATGAGCACCGTTTGCAGATACGCGAAAAAGGTTCCCGGAGAGACGACGATAACGCGGGAATCGAGCGCGTAATCCACGAGAGCCGTGTCTTCGGAGTATGCGAGGAAGATTCCCTCAAAGGGGAAGTAGAGGAAAACAAAATCTGCCGTTCCGTCGTTCGGGCGAATGTACTTGGCGGCGGCATCCACGTGTTGTTTTACGGCGCGTCGAAAATCCCCCCGCGCACGCTCCCGCTCTTCTTCGCTTCCCGCTCCTCGAAGCCGTTCGTAGGCCTCTTTGGGAAACTTTACGTCGATGGGAATCACGAAATCTTTGAGGCGAAGCGCAAAATCCACGCGCTCCCCGTTCGGGAAAAGATACTGCTCTGTGAACGTGCCGATTTTCTCTCCTTCGGGAAGCATGTCGCGGAGCAGTTGCCCCAGGAGGCGTTCACCGATTCCGCCTCGGGCTTTGGGCGGCTGCAGCAGCTCTTGGAATGTCTTGAGATCGCGCTGGAACTCATCAACCCTGCGCATCTGCTCGGCAACGCGCCCCAACGCTTCGGCGGTTCGGTGCTGGCTTCGTTCAGTCGCTTCTGCCGAATCGCGGAGGCGGCTATTCACTTGCTCCGTGAGCGAAAAAAGCGTCTGCGAAAATTCTTCGAGACGAGGAGTAAGCGCATCACGATTATTTCGGAACCGAAAGAACCAAAACTCAACGGCGATTACCGCCGCGAGTATTGCGATAACGATGATTAAGAGATTAATCACGGCGTTGCGGAATCTCCATCCGCTTCTTCTGTGGATTCGGGAGTGGTCGGCACAGGGAACGTTTCCGGGGCCTCTTGTGGCCGGCGCTCCAAACGCGGCCGGAGAAGCTGAAGTCCTTGCGTGTCTATCTTCGGTAAGGTGGCTTTTGCTTCTTCTTCCACGGGCGTCACGACCGCGATATCGAGTATTGCGCGGACGGCATTGAGGGTGAGTGCGAGGCCCGTTACCGCGGCCGCGATAGCAAAGAGGGCCGTAAGCGGCGGTAACCATTCCGGAAGCGTGGCGAGCGACAGACGATGTAATCGCGGCATAGTCATAGGTGATTCCTTATTCCACGGGCTGCACGTAAAATTCTCCCGAAAGCGTCACTACCCCAGCACCGCTGGGAGGTTCGGGAGCGAACGCGAGTGCCGTCACGCGGACAAGAAACGGAAGTCGGTTGAGGCGATCAATGAGGGGCGAGATATTCTCTGGGGATGCAGTACCGGCGAGCGAGAACATCACCGATT
>MHSZ01000034.1:4703-26578 GCA_001824745.1 Candidatus Terrybacteria bacterium RIFCSPLOWO2_01_FULL_58_14
CGTTGGTACGGAGGCGCCAAGCGTGAGAAGCGGAGAGGGTCCGAGGGAATCCGCTGCCGCTCGCAGAATCTCTTCTTGGACATCCGCGCTTGCGGTGATTGGCGGCACGAGGCGTTCAAGAGGATTGCGGAATGCCGCGTTTTCGGCAAGCGTCTGTTGGAGTTCCGTAAACGCCTGCGAGGCAAGGATCATTCCTTCGGTGTCTACTCGCACTTGGTGAATGCGCGTTGCCCGTTCCATGTTCACGTTCTGCAGCCACCATACAGTTACAAGAACGAGGAGCGCTGCGATGCTCCCGCGAAACAGCGCGGCTTTGACACTGGAGCCGCGGAAGAAACGAAGTATAGCGCGGACAGGCTTCATGGCTGGAAATTAGGACGGAGGGTGAAAGAAAAAACAAACGGGATCTGGGCGCCTTGTGTGAGGAATATATCCGAAGGAATCGTGAGCGGATCATCGGTGAAGCGTTGGATCAGCACGTCGCGTTCCGCCGTAAGGTTGGAAGAGCGGTTTGCGCGCACCGAAAGGTCTACCCGAATCTTCTCGCGTTCTGCTGCGGCATCAATCGCGATGCGCTCCACGGCGATTCCCGGAGGTGCTGAGGTCATGAGGGCTAAGGCAATACCGGGAGGCATCGTAGTACCTTCTAGTAATGATGTTACTCTTCGAATCGCCGCGTTGAACCGCTCTGTTTCTTCAAAAACACTGAGTGTTTCTGGGGAGGGAGCGCTTGTCTGCTCTGCAGTTTCCCGAACGGATCGCTCCACAACACCGAGAAACGCAAGTGTTCCCAGCTGGAAAAGCAGCGCGATGAAGGCCGCGCCGAATATGAGGCGTAGTGCGGCATGGAGAAAAAAGGCGGATTGTCGCGTCGCGTAGGCCTCCTCGGTTCCGACCGCCATCAAGCTCACGGAGCGGTCCTCGCTTCTGGGGAGGGCTGCGCGCAAGGCCGTGCCGCGAGCCGCAGAACGCGAGAGTTCATGCGCTTTTTCTTCAATCCAGAGCGGCACGCCTAAACTATTTGCCATCACGCGCAGATCGCGGAGCGTGGTTTCGTCAAGGATTCCGTCAACAATGAGGCCGTATTCCGGACCCTTCACTTCTGCGCGGAAAAACCGAATGAGGGAAGTGAGCTCCGCGACTATCCGTTCCGCGCGTTCTTGCGTACTCCGCGCGGTGATATCGGTCATCATCGGTATTTTGCGGTGCTGGAGAAATCGCACGTTACCCGAGGCGTCAAGGCCCGCGGCGAGCAAGGCATCTTCTTGCACGACCGCGATGTAGGTAGCGCCGGGATGCGGCTTGAGCCCGCGGGCGATACTGGAAGTGATGGGTTCTACCGCGACCGGGCGAAGCCCCGCCGCTTCGCAGGCATGCACATACGGATCAATGTCATCGCGGTGTGCGGCTACGACGAGAAACGATTGCGTGTCGTGGACAGCGGCGCTGTTTTCGTGCTCGTGGGCGTCATCAATCGCGAGCGGTTCCCAGTCAACGTAGGCCTCGGTGAGAGGAAACGGCAGGATTCGCTCGGCAGCAAGACGCAATGCGCCTTCGGCTTCATCGCGTCCAAGCCGCTGCGGGATCGTGACCGCTTGTCCTACAAGACGAACAAGCGGGAGGGAAAGGATGACATTCGCCGTTCCTAAAGGACGCGGCGTACCGCGTTCAAGGAGCGAACGCAGGGCCTCGATAAGCGCCTGCGGTTGCGTAAGAACGCCGTTTTGTACGGCATCTTTTGAGAAAAGCACCGCACCTTCATCCACCCTTGTGGCGGGGGCGGTTCCCGCGCTTCTTTTCACCGCAGCGCGAAATTCCGCGAAACGAATTCTTCCTCGTTCAATCACGAGGCCGGCAAGGCGCTCTCTTCCCTGGAGTGCGAGTACGAGCGCGTGGAGGAGGCGCGAGATGCGGAGGGCAATAGCAGGCAGGCGCATAACAAGAATATTTACTCGAGCTCTTCTCGCGAACGGATCAGCACGTCTCCGGCAGACGTGAGTTCGGCTATAACGCGGATCCCGTGCGTCGTGTTGCGGACCGTTGCAGTCGACGTAATCGTCCGAAGCGTGGTTGTTTTTGCGGCGATACCTGCTTGATAGTGGGTTTGAATCCGATCTGCAGAAAGCGCCGAACCATAAATGGCTACCTCATCGATACGGCCCGGAAACTGATAGTTCTGGGCTCCTCCTGGCGCCCGATTTCCGATCCGCGTTCCTTGCGTACATTGCAACATATTGCCTACTGTTGGCGTGATGGCAACTTGGGTGCCGTTACGGTAGAGAAGGACGTTCGTCCCATCATATGTTGCGGCAAGATGCGTCCATGCACTCACGGGAACCGCCGTGGCCTGTTCAGCGAATTGCCATCCCCCATCGACGTTCACATAAATGCGCGGATATTGGCTCACCCCGTCTTCGTTGAGCCCTAACACGAAACCGCAGTTAGTCGGATCTCCTTCCTTATAGCTCACAATGGATTCTCGACTTGCCACAGCGCCGGTACGATATACCCACGCCTCAACCGTCACGGTGGTGAAAGTGCTGAAGTTCGCAATATCTATATACTGCGGCCCAGGAGCCGTAAATAATACCGACGTGTTCGCGTCACCGTTCAGGGCACCCGCTTGACCAAGCGTCGGTCCGCTGTACGTACCATCAATATTATTGGCGGTTTCATCCTGCGCCGTTGCGCCGGAGGATTCACCAAGTCGCCAGTAGGCCACAGGGTTATTTGCAAGCACTTCATCGCGGTAGCGATTCTGCGTTGTACTACTATCGGCTACGGTCACCGTTGCGGTGGCGCCGTTTGAGGTTACTTGATAACCGCCCGCATTTGTCCATGTGCGATCGCGGACAATCCGCATTAATGCATCGTTTACACCCGAGGCCGCTGCTTGTCGCGCCTGTTCGGCGAACGCGCGCTGCCCTGCAAGCAGCGACTGGATATAGCCCGCGCCGGCAAAGGTGACGCCGATAAGGCCCAAAACAAGCGTGAGGACGAGAACAAGGGGAAAGATCGCCTGCCCGCTTGCCCGCCTGCCCGGCCAGGAGCCAGGGGCCAGGGCCTGGCCGTTCTTGCCGTATCCGGAATCGACATCCGGGCGTTTCCCTCGCCTTTGGTGTTTCTCTCGACCCTCCTTCATCGAAGTTCAAGGGTAAGACGGAGGGTATTGGAGTATCCGGCTGCCGCAGCTCCCGTACCCCGATAGCTCGCTTTCATACAGAGCCGGATTGAAGGGCGCGCAGGAGGAGGATTTGCGACAACAGTGAAGAATCGCGTCTCGTTGTCGCAAAGCGCAATATTCACGGCCGGATCCGTGAGGTTCTGGGGCGTTTCCCCTCCCGCGGCTGCAGTGAGTACGCCGTTGGCTATCGCGAATCGCACTTGTTCGCCAGAAGTGCCTCGGCTCACGCGATAAGGCGAAGCAGTGCAGACGCCAGCACCTCGATCAGCGCAGTTGAATGAAATCCATCCCCACACTTCCGACCACGCCCACCCATGAAGTTCCGCGCCCGTGGGCGTTGCGGTTTCAAAGACCTTCCAATCCCCTGCGGAACTTGAACAATTATTCGTATTCTCGCAGTTAAAGGAGACCCATCCGAGGCCATCTCCCCATCCCCATCCTCGGTATTCTCCATCCGACCCGGCGCTCACCCGATAGTTCGACGTATTGCACGCATCGGTTGTGGGTGATGAGGCGCAATTCAAGGAAAGAAAGCCCGTATGCTCGGTTTTCGCGAAGCCGGAAAGATTATCGAGTGCGCGCGTCACGCGATAGTTGTCGAATAACGCATCGCCCTGTACGCAGTCCCATGGCTCCTGCTGCGACGCACAGTTCCATGAAATCCATCCGAAGTTTTCCGACCATGCGTACCCCGAATACACGGCTGGGGCGGCGCTCCCGCGATTGAAGGCAAGCTGCGCCCCTATTCCGTGGCGGTAGTGGTCTGCGACCTCTGCTGAACTGAGGGCGCGATTGTAGAGCGCCACCTCATCAACCACGGCCTCCGCCATGTAGATGCCGTTCCATGTCGCTCGACCGATGAAGATATCGTCGCCATTCTGAAGCGCCAGATTCGCCGGCGTCCACGATTCTTGAAACGCACCGTTCACATAGAGCGATTCCGTGCTGGTAGCAGGATCATAAGTAAGTACGACGTATTGCCACTGGCCAAGCGTCCACGTCGCGGTGAACGGATGATCGTTCGAATAATGCACGCTATAAATTCTGCCGCTTCCATCGGATCCTAAACTCACCACTCTGTTTGCGGCCGCAGCGCCGTAACTGAAGACCATTCCATCGGCTCGTGTTGCTGCGGGGTTCACCCACGCCTCGATCGTAAACGCGGCATCGCCAACAAGACCCGGGCTCGCGGGATTCTTGTAAGCGTAGCTGTTGCTCAAGCCGGGGAATCTCACGGCAGAGTTTACGTCAGAAATTACGCTTTGCTGATCGAAAGAAAAGCCGCCTGTCGGCCAATAGGTAGCGTCGAGCGTTTGGCCGTTGAGGGAACTGTTTCGGGCGGTCGGTAAACCGGTTTCATCAAGCCGCCAATAGCCAACCGGCGAATCGTCGAGAACCGCCGCACGGTATGCGGGTTCGAGCACCGTATCGGCTGCCGCGGCCTCTGTTTGGAGGCGTTCCGCCGCGGCGCGCAAGCCCTCGTCAACGATGCTCTGTGATCGCGTACGCGACCAGGATTGGTTCAAGAGCACGAAGAGGCCGATGATTCCCCCCAGGGCAATGGAGGCCACGCCGATATATATCACGAGTTCCAGAAGCGTCATTCCCTGTTTTGCCTGCATCGTGCGCATACTTGTATCATAACATAAACCCGTCTGTGGACGGGTTCGCTTTTCCCCACGAAAGAGAAAACGGTACGCTACGCTCCTCCGCTGTGAGCTTTTGCCACAACCGCCTGTTCGATTGCGCGTGCGGTCTTGGGATTTTCGCGCAAGAACTGCTTTGCCGCTTCCATACCTTGCCCGAGCCGCACGTCGTCGAAGGAGAAAGAAGCGCCTGCTCGCGACACGACGCCGTACTTCACGCCGGTGTTCACAAGATCGGCAAGGCGAGAAATTCCTTCGTTGTACATGATGTCGAATTCTGCGGTGCGGAAAGGCGCTGCTACTTTGTTTTTCACCACTTTCGCCCTCACGCGGTTCCCGACAATCTCCTCTCCCTTCTTCACCTGCGCCATCCGCCGCACTTCGATACGCACCGAAGAGTAGAACTTCAGGGCTTTCCCGCCCGGCGTAGTCTCGGGGTTGCCATACATGATGCCGATTTGTATTCGCACCTGGTTGATGAAAAGTACAATACAGTTCGATGAGGAAACGACGTGGGTGAGTTTACGGAGTGCTTGCGACATAAGGCGCGCTTGCAGCCCTATGTGTTGATCTCCCATCTCTCCTTCGATTTCTGCGCGAGGCGTCAATGCCGCCACGGAGTCGATTACCACGATATCGACGGCGCCGGATCGGACAAGCGATTCCACAATCTGAAGCGCCTGCTCGCCGGTATCCGGCTGTGAAATAAGGAGTTCCTTGATATTCACGCCGATGCGTTTCGCGTATTCAGGATCGAGGGCATGTTCTGCATCGACGAAAGCGGCGAGCCCCTTTTTCTTTTGGGTCTCGGCAACGATATGGAGCGCTAGCGTTGTTTTCCCCGAAGATTCCGGGCCGAAGATTTCGATGACTCTGCCGCGCGGAATGCCGCCGACCCCCAGTGCTAAGTCAAGCGAAATAGATCCCGTCGGGATGACATCCACGTCTACTCTCCGGGCCTCCCCGAGAGTGAGGATCGCGCCCTCGCCGAACTTTTCTTTTATTTCTTCGACGGTTTGAGAAAGCGCGCGCTGTCGTGCGTCAACGCTTTCTTCGTGTTCTCTTTTTTCGGTTTTCTTCTCAGTCCTCGCCATGGCAATAATGCGCAAAGAAGTTCATTTCATTGTACCCGCCTGCGGCATCATGTCCAATCGCCCTTTTCGCCGCCTTCATCCTGTTCCGCCGCGCGCTCTTCTCGTTGAAGCCCGAAGAGCACCTCGCGGGGCTTGGCACCCTCGCCCGGCCCCACGACGCCGCGTTCCTCGAGGAGGTCGACGAGGCGCGCCGCCCGCGCATACCCAACCCGCAGACGGCGCTGGAGGTAAGAGGCCGAGGCCTTCCGCACCTGAATGACGAGGCGTTTCGCTTCCTCATACAATGGGTCTTCATCGAGTCCGTTTCCGGAACCCAGCCATTCCCCCTCTTCGCCCTCTCGGGGATCGGTGACACCTTCCGCATACTGGGGCGCGCTTGAATGCTTGAGGAAATCGGCGACGCGGCGCACCTCTTTTTCGGAAACAAAGGTGCCTTGGATGCGCCGCGGCTTTGAGGTTTCCGCAGAGACGAAAAGCATATCCCCATTGCCCAGAAGCTTCTCCGCCCCTGCTCCGTCGAGAATCGTGCGCGAATCTACTTGAGAGGCAACCTGGAACGCCATGCGCGACGTGATATTCGCCTTAATGAGGCCCGTGATGACCTCCACCGACGGACGCTGTGTCGCAACGACAAGATGGATGCCCACCGCTCGCGCCATCTGTGCTAAGCGCACAATCGCGGCTTCCGCTTCTCGCCCCCGTGCTGCCATGATATCTGCGAGCTCATCGATCACGATGACAAGATATGGCATCGGCTCCTCTTCTCGCCGCCGGGCCTGGTTGAAACTCGCGATGTCGCGCGTGCGAGAAGTGGAGAGCACATCGAAACGCCGTTCCATTTCCGATACTGCCCACCTGAGGGCATGAATTGTTTTTTCAATGTCCACCACCACAGGCGTCAAAAGATGCGGCACGTCATTGAAAACGGGAAACTCCACGCGCTTTGGATCAATAAGGAGAAGGCGGAGCATCTGCGGCGGATTACGATACAATAATGCGGTAATGAGCGCATTGAGCGCAATCGTTTTTCCCGTTCCGGTCGCACCGGCAATAAGAAGATGCGGCATGCGTTCGAGCGCGGCATAGAAAGGAGAGCCCGCAACGTCTCGACCGAGCGCGAAGGTAAGACGGTACGGGGAAACCCGAAATTCCTCGGGTGCGAGAAGGTGTCGGAGCCGCACGAGAGCCGCTTGCTGATTGGGGACCTCAATGCCCACTAAAGAACGGCCGGGAATCGGCGCCTCAATGCGGATCGGGTGCGCCGCGAGCGCTAGTGCGAGATCGTTTCCCAGCGAACTGATCTGTGATAACTTCACGCCCTCTGCGGGTTTGAGCGTGTACTGTGTGACCGTAGGGCCGATGGTGACTTCCCCCATTTCTACGGGAATACCGAAATTCCCGAACGTGCGCTTGATAATCTGCATGTTCGCCCGTACGTCTCCTGCTTTCGGACTCCCCTTTTCGCCATCGAGAAGGTTGAGCGGAGGGGGCGTATACGCAGCCGACGCGGCCAGCGTTTCTCCCTTGGGGAGAAAATCGGCTCCGCTTCGCGCGTTCTGCTGCGGAGATGGGGTTTCTCGCATTTCACCGGATTCCGGTTGTTCATCGCGGGTGAGCGGACGAATGCGGAATGAGGGAGGACGTATCGGGGTATCGCCGAAGGGGACGCGAGATTCTTTCTCGATTGTGCCGCCGGCATGCAACGAGGAGAGGGATTTTCTCCTTAGGCGTTCGCGCAAGAACGAGAAGATTGCGATGCCGCGTTCCCGCTCTGCGGGGAAATTGAGAAGAATAAATGCGCCGATGACGCCAAGCGCCATAAAGACAAGGAAAGCGGCACTCGGGCCGACCGCGGTGAGAAAGGGAGAGGCAATGAAACGCCCCGCAATTCCTCCACGGGAGGACTCTTCACCGAAAACAACCGTAAGCAGCGCAAGCAGGGAACCGATGAGGAGCGCGCCCCCGACGAAACCTGCGCCGGCTAAACGGCGCTCGGTCTGAAATGCGAGTATTGCGATGCCGGCAAGGATGATGGGAATAAACCAAGCCCCCCAACCGAAGCCGTAATTGAGGATACGCGCAAGAATGTCACCAAGCGGCCCTGCCGCACTAAAAAGGCCCAGAGCAATGAGGGCCGCAATAACAAGGAGTACGACACCGACGATCCAGTTGCGTGTTCGGGGATGTAACTCAAGGGCGGGCAGCGTGATCGGCAACCCTCGAGAAAATCGTCTGCGTCTGTTCGCCGAAGCATTCATGCTCCGTGTTCTGCGGTGTACTCCTCCGGAGATTGCTCTACTACAGCACCGCGCTGCTTTTGTTCACGGGAATCGGTGAAGGGACGCTCCGGGAGATTGCTGGCGCCGGCGGCTGTGGCGAACTCCCCTGCTCCGCGCGTTTCTGCTACGGTCCCAATATACGCATCGGCCGCATACTCGCGACGGTAACCGGTACCCGCGGGGATGAGGCGTCCAATAATAACGTTTTCTTTGAGTCCTCGCAATCGGTCCCGCGCACCCTCGAGCCCTGCCTGAATAAGCACTCGCGCGGTCTCTTGGAACGACGCGGACGCGAGGAAGCTCTCGGATGCGAGCGAAGCCATAGTGATACCTAACAACAGCGGTACGGCCTCCGGTTCTTTCTTGCCTTCTTCCTCCGCCCGCATACAGATTTCTTGGAACTGCGGCCTTGGGAGAATCTCGCCGAGGGTGAGGGCGGTTTCCCCGACGGACTTTACCCGCATGCGAGAAAACATTTGGCGTACGATAATCTCAATATGTTTATCGTTAATCACGGCACCCGCCGCAGCATAGATACGCTGCACTTCGCGAATGATGTAACATTCCGTGTCTCGGAGCCCCGTGAGTCGGTATAGCTCCTTGAGATCAATAGAACCACGCGTGACCGGCTGCCCTTTTTCAATCCGTTGTGCGGATTGAACGATAAGGGGAATTCCCCGCGGTACCCGGATCTCGTACGCTTCTGCTTTTTCTTGTTTTCGTGTTCGCGGTTTGGCACTGCCCTTCTTGCGTGACGGCTCCACTCCCTTCACCGGACGATCTTGAGGAACAATTTCAACGATGCGGTCACCGCTCTCTTCACGAATGGCGGCTACAGAACCCGCGACCTCGCTCAATATGGCTTGTCCTTTTGGCGGTCGCGCCTCAAAGATTTCTTCAACGCGCAGCAGTCCCTGAGTGATATCCGATGCCACGGCAACCCCGCCCGTGTGGAACGTACGCATGGTGAGTTGGGTGCCCGGCTCGCCGATAGCTTGCGCTGCGACAACGCCGACGGCTTCGCCAATAGCGACAAGCTCATTGCGCCCAAGATCCCACCCGTAACAGAGCCGGCAGACGCCTCGGACAGCACGGCATGTCAACGGGCTTCGTACGCGCACCTCCTCAACGGCGGCGTCAGCAATTACCCGCGCCGCTGCGTGATCGATGGTCTCTCCCTTCCGTACCTCGCGTTTTCGTTTCAACCGCACATCTTCCACGGCGACGCGACCGATAAGCCGCGGAACAAACTCTTGTCCGGTTTCTTCAGAATCTTTTCGAAGAAGTGCGATTCCCCGGCCATCGCCGCAATCTTCTTCGGCCACTATTACCTCTTGCGCGACATCGACGAGCCGACGGGTGAGATATCCTGCAGTCGCCGTACGAAGCGCTGTGTCCGTGGCGCCTTTTCGGGCTGCATGCGTGGAGATGAAGTACTCAAGGACGTTGAACCCTTCCGTGAAAGATGCGACGATCGGCACCTCCATGATTTGCCCCGCAGGATTTACCACCGGTCCCTTCATGCCGGCCATTTGCCGCGGTTGTGTCCAGGAGCCCTTTGCCCCTGAATCCACGATAGAGAAAACCGAGGAACGGGAATCGATCGTTTCAGGGACTCGTTTGCCGATCTCGTCGGTGACGTCGCGCCAAAGGGCAATCGTCCGTTCTCGACGCTCATCATTAGTGAGCAATCCTTCCTCGTATGCGCGACGCAGTGCCGAGACCTTTTGAAGAGTGGCGGCGATGAGGCGCGGCTTCTCTTGGGGTACTGCCAAATCATCCATTCCCCAGCTCACGCCTGCTCTCGTTGCATACTCGAAACCCAGATTCTTGATCGCATCCAGCGTCCGTGCTGCAGAATCGATACCCACCCTACGAATGAGCTCGCCCGACAACTCTTCGAGGTCGCGTGCCCGAAGTTGTGCGTTGACGAACGGGAATGTAGGTGGAAGCACTTCGTTGAAAAGCACGCGTCCGACATTCGTCTCCGTGAGCCCATCGACGTCATGCGCTTCTGCGAGCCGTCGAGGGTTTTCTGCAATGGGTTTGCTGAGACGCACGCGAATCACCTCGGTCAACTGAATACCGCCGAGATGATACACGAGTGTCGCTTCTGTCGGGTTTGCAAATATTCGTGTCTTTGCGCTCTCTCCTTTCGCTCCCGCGGGAGGCGAAGAGTCCAGTCGCGTCATGAGATAAATTCCCAGAACGATATCCTGCCGAGGTACGGCAATCGGGAGGCCGTTGGCCGGCTTGAGGAGATTATGGGAAGCGATCATGATTTCAGCGGCTTCCCGTTGAGCGGCGCGGGAAATCGGAACATGCACGGCCATTTGGTCGCCGTCGAAATCGGCGTTGAAGGCCGGACATACCAACGGATGGATTTGGATCGCCTCGCCTTCAATCAAGCGGGGGCGGAATGCCTGAACCGATAAACGGTGGAGAGTAGGAGCGCGATTGAGCAGCACGTATTTATCCGCAATGACCTCCTCAAGAATTCCCCACGCAACATCCACTCCTTCTTCAATGAGATGAATCGCTCCTCGGATATTGAAGGCGTGTTCCCGTTCGAGGAGTTTCTGGACGACGAACGGCTTGAACAGTTCCATCGCCATAGTTTTCGGAAGACCGCATTCATGAAGCGCTAAATCCGACCCCACGACGATCACCGAACGCGCGGAGTAATCAACTCGTTTGCCGAGAAGATTCTGCCGAAATCTCCCCTGTTTTCCGCGCAGCATATCCGCGAGCGATCTCAGCGGCCTGCGCGATGCGCCCGTGGCCGGCCCCATGGGACCCTTCCGCATGGAGTTATCGATAAGCGCATCCACCGCTTCTTGCAGCATTCGTTTTTCATTCCGCTGAATCACCTCGGGCGCATTGATAGATTGGAGATGTTTGAGACGATTATTACGATTGATAACTCTCCGATAGAGATCATTGAGATCCGATGTGGCGAAACGGCCCCCATCGAGCTGCACCATTGGCCGCAGATCCGGCGGCAGGACCGGAAGAACGGTGAGGATCATCCATTCGGGATGCACGCCGGACGCGCGCAGGGCGCGTACAAGCCGGAGACGACGAAGTATACGACGTTGCTGCATCGGCGTTGCCTGGTCCGCCGCTGAAGCCAGCTGTTTTGCTAGCGTATCAAGATCGAGTTTCGCAAGGAGATCTCGGAGGATTTCCGCACCGGTACCCGCAGAGAAAACCTCTGCATATCGAAGCGAAAGGTCAAAGTAATCCGGTTCTGTGAACACGCGCAGACGTTGCAATCCCTTCACGCTCTCCACGGCGCGCTCGTAAGCGGTTTTCAGCTTTGTTTTCGTCGCACGGTCTTTCGTTTGTGCGGTTTTCTGCTTGAACTCTTGCGCAATGGCTTTCAAGACGCGCTTCCGCGCCTCGTCGTCCACGCGGGTAACAATATAACCATTGAAGTAGACCACCCGCTCTATGGCCGGTGCGGAAATATCGAGGAGAAGACCGATCCGCGAAGGCACGCTCTTGAGAAACCAAATGTGCGTGACGGGAGTAGCGAGTTCAATATGGCCCATACGCTCGCGGCGCACCGCAGCACGGGTTACCTCAACCCCGCATTTGTCGCATACGATGCCCTTGAAACGTACGCGCTTATATTTCCCGCAGTAGCACTCGAAATCGCGTTCCGGACCGAAAATACGTTCGTCAAAGAGACCGTCTTTTTCCGGACGCTGTGTACGATAGTTGATGGTCTCTGCTTTCGTCACTTCACCGTGCGACCAGGCGCGAACCTCATCCGGAGAGGCAAGCCGGAGCGCTACAGTATCGAAATCTGTCACGCGCGTGGGGCGTTCGGGAATCGGTGTGGGCATACGATGATCTACAAACGCGGGGCGGGGTCGCGAACCGTCTATTTCTCTACGGCCTTTTCGGACGCTGGCGGCAAGATTGAAGCTTCTTGTTCCTCGCCGCGTGTTTCCTCGCGATGACTCTCGTCTATTTCGTTTTTCCCGTGCCGCTCCAGCGACACCGCGAGCCCCAATGAACGCAACTCGGCAAGGAAAACGTTGAAGGCGGCTGGCGTGTGCGGAGTGCGGAGCGGTTGGCCCCGGATGATCGCTTCATACATTGCGGCGCGCCCTGCGATATCATCGGATTTTACCGTGAGCATCTCCTGAAGCGTGTGCGAAGCTCCGTACCCTTCAAGAGCCCACACTTCCATTTCGCCGAATCGCTGTCCGCCGAACTGCGCCTTTCCTCCCAGCGGTTGCTGGGTGATGAGCGAATATGGACCGATCGATCGCATATGAATCTTATCCTCCACCATATGAACGAGCTTCAGCACGTACATGACTCCCACGGTCACCGGATCGGGAAACGGCGTACCGGTCTGTCCGTCGTAAAGCGCCACTTTGCCGTTTTCGGGAAGCCCCGCTTCGTGGAGAACCCGGCGAATCTCCTCGACATTCGCGCCGGCCAACGCGGGCGTTTTCGCGCGAAAACCCAGCGCGAGGGCTGCAGCGCCAAGATGGGTTTCGAGAATCTGGCCGATATTCATTCGTGAAGCGACACCCAGGGGATTGAGAATGATATCCACCGGCGTACCGTCCTGAAGGAATGGCATATCTTCCGCCGGGAGAATCTTTGCGATAACGCCCTTGTTTCCGTGGCGTCCAGCGAGCTTATCCCCCACGGAGATTCTCCGGAGTGACGCCACCTCTACCTGAATGGAACGAATGACGCCGGGAGGAAGCGCGTCGCCTCGCTCACGGGAAAAAATGCGTACCGAGATAATGCGGCCGCGTTTCCCATGCGGCAAGCGAAGCGAGCTATCCTTCACGTCACGCGCCTTCTCGCCGAAGATCGCGCGCAAGAGGCGTTCCTCGGCAGTCAAATCTGTTTCTCCCTTTGGAGAAATTTTTCCCACGAGAATATCTCCGGGCGTCACTTCCGCGCCGATCCGAATGATTCCTTCCTCATCAAGATCCTTGAGCTTCTCTTCGCCAACGTTGGGAATATCGGGGGTAGTAAGTTCGGGCCCAAGTTTCGTGTCGCGCACGTCGCAGACAAAATCCTCAATATGTACCGAAGTGAACCGATCGCCCCCCACCAATCGTTCGGAAATCACCATCGCGTCTTCATAGTTCACACCGCGCCAAGGGAGAAACGCGACGACGAGATTTTGTCCGATTGCGAGCTCGCCATGATCAACAGCGGCGCCATCGGCGAGTACGTCGCCCCGTTTCACTTTCTGCTCTAAGCTCACTACGGGCCGTTGCGTGATGGTCGTATACTGATTCGAACGCATAAACGTTCTCAGGGCATACTCACGCGTTCTGTGCGATGCATTCTTCACCGCGATGCGATCCGCATCGACCGCAACGACCGTTCCCGCCTCTTCCGCCAACGCCACTTGTCCTGACTCTCGCGCAGCAATCGCCTCCATGCCGGTTCCCACAAGCGGCGCCTCCGGTCGCACGCAAGGCACCGCTTGTCTCTGCATATTCGCTGCCATCATCGCCCGGGTTGCATCATCGTGTTCGAGAAATGGAATCAAGGCCGTCGCAACCGAAAGGGCCTGCTGTGGGGCTATATCGAAAAACTCTACACGTTCCCTCGGCATGAGCCGCGGTTCGTCGCGGAAACGCACCTCGACTTGCTCGAGCGCAATACGACGTTTGCCGTCCAAGGGCGTACCGGCGTGCGCGATAACGTGCTGTTGCTCTGTCGTTGCATCCATCCAGACCATTTCGTCTGTAACCCGCTCATTCTTGACCCGAAAATACGGCGTCTCGATGAACCCAAATTCGTTGAGGCGGGCATACATAGCCAAATGCCCCACAAGGCCGATATTGGGACCTTCGGGGGTTTGGATCGGATCAATTCTTCCATAGTGAGAAGGTTGCACGTCTCGCACCTCAAACCCCGCACGTTCCCGAGTAAGCCCTCCGGGGCCCATCGCGGAAACTCGGCGTTTATGTTCCAGTTCTGCGAGCGGGTTCACGTTATCCATGAACTGGGAAAGTTGCGAAGAAGCGAAGAATTCCCGGATCGCGGCGACGACCGGACGAGCGTTCACTAGCTGCACTGGAGTTGCGGTGGCGAGATCAAACGTCGACATCCGATCCTTCACGATGCGCTCCATGCGCGCAAACCCAATGCGAAGCCGCTGTTCCAGCAACTCTCCGAAGGCGCGGACGCGCCGGTTTCCGAGATGGTCGATCTCGTCCGGACGTGCTTCTGGATCGTTATTCATTTTGATAATCTCCCGGACGATAAGAAGAAGATCTTCCTTGGAGAGTGCGCGTTGCGAAAGCGTGATTTCTCCGGGGGCACGGCCGCGAAGGCGCACGTCCATTTTCCAGCGCCCCACGCGGGCGAGATCGTATCTCCCGAACGTGAAAAGGAGACCGGTAAGCAGAGTGCGCGCGTTCTCGACCGTTGCGAGATCTCCGGGCCGCAACCGGCCGTAAATTTCGAGAAGCGCCTGCTCTTCCGTTTTTGTGGTATCTCGTCGCTGCGTTTCAATGAGGAATCGCGTTTCCCCCACGTCGACATCCGCCACCGCCTTGCGAACTTCTTCGTCGTCAATCCCTATCGCCCGAAGGAGAGTAGTCACCGGTGCGCGTCGGCGCCGGTCAATCTTGATGCCAATGACGCCAGCGGAATCGGTATCGAGCTCCAGCCATGCACCGCGGTTGGGGATAACCTTTGCGCCAAAAAGCGTGCGTCCTCGATAAAACGTACGGCTGAAAAACACGCCGGGCGAACGAATGAGTTGGGGGATGATCACGCGTTCGACTCCGTTCACGATAAAGGTCCCCCGTGGCGTCATGAGGGGAAAGTCACTGAGATATACTTCTTGCTCCTTTACCTCCTTTGTTCGTTTGTTCGTGAAGCGCGTCTTGAGACGAACCGTCGATGCGTACGAAGCGTTATGGAGGCGAGCTTCAAGCTCATCAAATGTGGGTTTCTCGCGCGCGTAGTCAAGAAAGGCGAGTTCCACGTCTCGCCCCGAATGATCTCGAAGCGGTGATACCTCCGCGAGGAGTTCGCGGAACCCAGTTTCCCAAAAGCGTTCCCATGACCGAAGTTGCAATGCGAGCAGCTCCTGCGGGAAAAGGGTTTGCGGAGCGCCATTCGTAAACAGGCGTTCGGGGAAAAGAGATGGGTGACGATATGCCATAAAAGATGCGCGCGATGCGGGAAAAATCTCGCGAAAACGATAAAATACCCCGAACGCATCGGCTGTCCGGAGTACTGCTCGAAAACAAACTATTGCGGCATCACCATGAAGAGGAGAACGTGAGGCGGGAGAATAGGAAGGTCGAAATTTATCTCGCGCGCAACGAACGTTTCGCCGTGAGGGATCGCCGGCGTCGGGAATCGCCTTTGTGCGCGTCGTGAAGCGGCGTACAAGAAATCACGAAGGAGCCCTTCGCGCGCAATGCGAACTTTACCGCTTGGATAACCGCCGAGGCCACACGGACGGTCATCGCGGAGGAATCGTCCCCCACCTCAAGCTCCAAGCGCGCAAGATTGATCCCCCGCATTCTACCCCCCCTGAAAAACTTGTCAAGGGCCCGCACCGGATCCCCTCTTCGGAACAAAGGGATCCTCCGCCTTGTCTTTTCTCCTTGCAGCGTAAGGATGAGCGCCCCCACCTGGTCTTTCCTGAGCTTTGCCATACTTCAGAGTTCCGCGGAAGCGTCTCGATCGGACCGCACGAAGCCCGGCTGATGGAGCCGTATAGATTCCAGGATTCCTAATGCCGCAAACGTCGTAAGGAGATGGGAGCCGCCATAGGAAACAAAGGGTAAAGGAAGCCCGCTCACAGGAATCATGCCGAGATTCATTCCAACATGGAGCGATATTTCCGATGCGAGCAGCACGAGAAGGCCGATTGCATATGCGCAAGAGAAGTTATTTGTTGCTCGAATCGCGACGCGCCCGATTCGCCACAGAATCACCGCAAACGCGCTCAACATAAGCAGCGCGCCGAAAAACCCCGTCCGCTCCACGATCGCCGAAAAAGCAAAATCAGTCGAACTTTCGGGCAAAAACGATAACCGAGAGATGAGGTCTTCGGCGAATATCCCCCGTCCAGTCAGGCCGCCGGCTCCCACCGCAACGATCGCCTGCCGGCTCTGATACGCAGCACCGAGCGGATCGTCCTGCGGATGAAGAAAAGCGAGCACGCGTGCCCGCTGATAATCATGAAGCAGGGTGCCCCATGCGAACGTCGCTGCGAAAATAACCAAAAGCACGATCGCGACTACGGTCCGAAGGGGGATTCGCAGAATCAACACGCTCCCGAACCACAACATTGCGAGGAGTGCCACCGCACCTAAATCGGGCTGAAGGAAAGCAAATGTGATCGGCACGATTACCGCTAGTGCTGAGAGCGCCACTCTACCGGGGAAAACGAGGCCTCGGTGCTCCCGCGCGAAATAGTGCGCGAGCATGAGGAGGGAACCCAGCTTCACGATCTCAATCGGCCCAATCGAGATGGGACCGAGATAAATCCAGTTCTGGGCGCCGCGCACGGCTTCGCCGATAAGTGCCACAAGGGCCAACAGCCCTACCCCGCTTCCCCACACCGCCATACCCACGAGGGGCGTCGATCGCAGTATGCGGTAATCGAAAAGCGCGAAACCGGCGAAAAGTATGAATCCCGCCGCAATAAATATACTCTGTTTGAGAAAAAGAGCGGGGCCCGGAAGTGCGGCGAGATTGAGAAGTCCTAAAATACCGAGTAGTACGATCGCGGCGAGAAGCCACCGATCCAGCGCTGTCAAAAAAGAAACGAGGCGCATCATCGTCGCTGTTGCGTTCACCGGAGCTCTTGGAAACGCTCGACGGTTCCGTGTTCTCGTACAAAGTTTTCATTCTCAAACACGTTTGTGCGCGCGGAGATTTCTATGCGCGGATCTCCGGAAATCGCGATCGGCGCTCTCCAGGCCACGCGAAACTCCCTCCGTTCGCCGGCGGCAAGCGTCCGCATCTCTGTTCTTCGAGTCGCGAGTACACCGCCGTTCGGATCTGTGAGCACAGCGTGGACTTCTATCCGGTCGTAGGTAAACGGAGAGTCATTGCGAACGATCGCGGAGAGCTCGGCGATATCGGGCCCAATCGCGAGCCGGGAAAATGTAGGGTTGAGAACAATGAGCTGGTCGTCGCGCACGGCATCGGGCACCTCAACCCAGGTGGGTTCCCCCAGTATCACCTCAGCACTCACTGGTGTTCGGTTCGACACCACCGCCTGCTCCACGACCGGGGCGTGTTCCAGGGGAAGAAGGAAAAGCTGTCCCTCGCGCTCGGCAAGCGTTTCTCCGCCCGCTCCTTTCAATAAAACGCTGTACGGCATCGTTTTCACGCCCCACTGGGAATTAGGGTTCTCGACACGGAAGGCAACATCGAAGGTTCCTCTCTCGCCCGAAACAACCTCGATATTTTTCTTCCGCAAGGGTTGCGGGAGGCCGACGCATTGGCCGCATACGCCGCCGCAGTCCACATCCGTTTCACTCTGATTCCTTATGCCGTCAGCACAGGAAGGCGCTTCGTAGAAAAAGAAACGCCAAAGACCGAATGCGCCGCCGGTCAGCACCACAACACTCACGCACGCAATGATGAGCTGTTTGCGAGTTCGCGAATCCATAACATCAGCGTCCTTCCAAAATATTGATCTGGGCCTGAAATGCCGCGCTGAGATCTTCTACTGCATCGCCATAGAATGCATACGCGGGATTCTTCCAGTTCCCTCCTGCAAAATATATCATTGCGGCCCGCCATTCCGCGGAGGGCGTTCTCTCGTTCGCTCCGCCCGCAGCAAGTTTTATCGCCGCCGCAGCAAACGCGTCCTGCACATTCCAGGGAGAGGGGGGGTTGTTGCCCGTAAGGGCAACAACCCGATCGCGATATGCGAGCCACGTGGCAGGCAGGAACTGTGCCGGTCCCATAGCACCCCCCCATCCATACGATGGCTTTCGGGATATCGGCGCTTGATCCGGGTCAAGCCCCAGCTCCTGCGTAATCGTGAGAAAGGCGGGCCAGTCGCGGGGATGCATATCGGTACGCCAAAACCCTGTGCCGGAGAGCGCTCCCAACCGCGACTCTTTCTGTAGTACCGCAAGTAGGAAAGCGGGCCGAACGCCAACCGCATCAGAGATGGGCTTTGCAACTGCGAAGGCCTCTCCGAAAGAGAGCGCCTTCCCGATATCCGCAAGAAGGTAGAGCTGCGTGCGGATACGCGTGGCATTCGCCTCGGTGGCCGTAATTTGGTTCGCAAAATTCTGTTCTCGGCCTTGGGTTTCGGCAAGAAACTGTAAACGGAGCTCGCGCTTCACAAGGAGGTCGTCGCGCGCGACAACAAGCAACTGGCGGGCCGTTTCTTCATTAGTGCGTTGTTCCTCCAAGGCGAGTTTTCGTTCGCCGGCCTCCGCCTCTAATTCCCGGAGGTCCGCAATACGCGCAAGGAGTTCTCTTTCGATGCGCGCTGCCGCCTCGAACTGATCGGTGAGATCGGCAAGCGTACCGCCTGAAAAAATCGTGGAGAGAAGAAAACTCTCATCGGAAACTGCAATGGCGCGCAAGAGGGCGGCAACGACCTCGCGTTGACCCGCGATTTCCGCTTCGGACGCACCGATTTCGCGCTCGAGAACAGAGATTTCTTCCTCTAGTGACTGGATCACACGCCCGGAACGTTCAACAGAAAGTTCCGAACGAAGAATTTCCTGATCGAGGCGGATACGTTCTTGAGAAAGCGTACGGCTTTGGCTGCGCGTTTCCCGCAACGCCGCGCGCAAATCATCGATTTGCCGCGTGAGACCATCGAGTTGCCCCCGGAGTACTCCTTGCGGATTCGCTTCCTCGGCTCGCGCTACCGTAAGAATTGGAGAAGCTATTCCGCGCGTTGTCGGTGTCGTAACCGTAACCGCCATAGCTATTGCCGAAAAAATCGCCGCGCCGATCGTCATCAGGCGCGTTTTTATCGTCTGCTTCCTCCGCCTAGATGGAATGCCTCTCATTCACTCTTCGTCTCGGCGCCTTCCTCTCCCGAAACTGTTTGTTCGCCCTCCTCTTGACCTTCGCCCTTCTTGCCGACCACTTCCACCTCCCCCACTGTTTCTTCGGGAGGCGTCTCGAGCGCCTCAATCTCTGCCTCGCTGATGAGCGCCTCGGTGCGTGCAATGATCGCGTCGCTATCGGTCACGACTCGCACTCCTTCCGGCATACTAAGCGACGAAACGTGAAGTACCTGGTTGAGGGAAGCGAGACCGGAAATATCCACATCGATCTCGTGAGGAAGTTTTTCTGGCAACGCCTCTACTTCCAGCTCATGCAGTTCCTTGACGAGCACGCCCTCGCCTCGCGATTCCACGGACGACGCGCCGTGGAAACGAATCGGTACTGCGATACGCAATGCTTCATTGAGGCGCACCGCGTGGAAATCGAAGTGCACCGGGGTGTTTCGCACCGGATCGCGTTGCACGTCCCGGATGAGTACCACATAGGGACGCGCGCGCTGCGCGGTATCGTCACTCACCTCAAGGCGCAACAAGGACGATTCGCCCACTTCGGCGAATGCGCGTTCAAACTCCCCATAAGGGACCGAGACCGGTGTTGCGGGAACATCGGGACCGTAGAGGACCGCCGGGACCTGCCCGGCGTTGCGGAGAGTGGCGAGCCGATGTCCCGCCTCACGAATTACCACTTTCAGTTCTCGCATAGGATTTCGGAATAATTATGTCCGTAAACCCCAGAAGAGTCAATATCGCCTTATTGTGGTTTCAGCTCAATGAAACCCTGCTCAATGTGCTCCTCTACTAACGCTTCACTCTGCTCCTCGCCGAGAAAGGTCGCGAAGAGCTTATTCCAAAGCGCTTCCTGTTGGTGATAGAGATACTTTTCGAGTACGGGAGAGTTTCGATTATGCGAGATCAAATTATCAATCAGGTCGAATGAGATCAGGGTCTCCTCGCGTACCCCGTGCATGAGATATTCCGCTTCGCTCGCGTCAAGGGGAAAGAAATCGCCGGTGAAATCAAGTCCCTTCCAGAAATGAACTTGGAGTTCGGGGTGTTGTACGCCGAAAGCATCGAGCTTCTTCTCCACTGCTTTCCAGTGGGAGGCCTCGGGATTCATGTGGGGAGCAAAGAGGCGGGGATCCGAGGGATCTTCCTTTGCCAAATATCGCTGCACGATCAGGAATTTCCCCTCGGTGAATCCGTGATCGGGGATCTGAGGAAGCACGTCTCCCCGGAGCGCACTCATGACATGATGCGCAAAGGTCTTCGGCTCTCGAGCAAACCTCTGAAAAATACGAGAATAAAATGGCACCTCCTGAAGATAATGGAGCACCAGTGTGAGGATTTCTAATGTGGCGCCGGGCGGTGCGGCGTGATCATCTCCCGCGACCGGCATAACGAAGATGACTCCCAGCTCTTTGAGGTGGCTGATATGGTGAAGCTTCTTGCCGGAAAACTGCTTCCCGATCTCCCGGAATCGCTGGGGCAACACGAGCACGCGCACTTCGCGCTGTTCGAAATCTTCGGGGGTCAGCGAAGCGTACGGATGGAAAAAAACCTCGTTGAGCCAACGCCGATCTTCGGCGAAACGCACGGCCGGGAAAATTTCTTCAAGAGAAAACTCTTTGAGGAGCGCATCGATCGAGTCCAGGCCCAACTCGCGAAGGAGATTCTTGGGTGGATTCAGGCGCAACAACCGTTCCGCGATCTCGCGCTTCAGGAAAAACCCTTTGGGCTTCCCGGCAATGGTGTTTGCGAGGCCAATGACGGTTTCGCACCCCTCGCGCGTGGTGCAGGCAGGACGGTGAAGATACTCCGAGAGCGCTGTGTCGTTTTCCCGAATTTTCCTCATGAGCGCCTCGTGAATCTGTTCGGCCTTCGTTTCTATGGTGAAGTTGAGGTGTTCAAGAACAGCGCGCACGAGAAGATCATTCTCTTCGACGATCGCGTCGTAGACGGCCGTTTTTCCCGTCGCGCGTTCCATCGCGCGCTCAAACGCCTCCAATGTCGTTTCATGAGTCCGGAGAATCCGTGCGAGTTTTTGTGTGGCGAGCCGCATAACGAAAATGTATCTTCACGCGCTCACGCGCTTCTCTCGTATCCGAAGACGTCCCCAGCGCAGAATCGAATCGCGTTTCCCCAGGATGCCCTCTTGGGCGCCAATATGCTCGACCACCGACGTCGCGTTGGCCGAACCGAGCTGTATCGCGTAGGGAATATTCCCGGGTCGCTCCAAGAGCCCTGTAACGAACCCCGAGCCAAACGCGTCTCCCGCCCCCGTGCGGTCAACATGCCGCTTCTCCTTGAGAATCCCGGCGCTCCACCGCGTGCTGCCGTCGGAAACCGTGACGCCTCCGGGGCCGTCGGTCACCGCCACGATGCCAGGTACCCACGAATCGAGTTTTTGGAAAATCGCGTCTTCGCGCGCATACGGCACCTTCGTGAGGTATGAGGCCTCTTCTCGATTGAGTATGAACACATCGATGAGTTTGAGAAGGGGTTGGAGGCGATGTCGCGGCATGCGAAGTTGGGTCTTCCCCGGATTCACCGCCACGCGCGCGCCCACGGCTTTCGCGTGCCGCAATATGGTCCCAAAGAGCGCCGCGGATTTCCCCGAAAGATGCGTAAGGTAGAACCACCGCGCATAGAGACGCGACTTCGGGAAA
>MHSZ01000034.1:26639-26860 GCA_001824745.1 Candidatus Terrybacteria bacterium RIFCSPLOWO2_01_FULL_58_14
AGGTAAGAATGACCACAGAGTAGGCCGACATGAAAAGGGGGTCTTTCGCGATAAAACGCGTCACGACCCCTTCTTTGGCAAGCGTGCGGAGCATCTCTTCGCCGCGGACATCGCGTCCGATCTTCGCAACAGTCGCGGTGCGGGCTCCGCGCCGCGCGAAGGTCACGGCGGTATTTGCGGCGGAACCTCCCACCGTGAAAGCCAACTCATCGATTTCCATT
>MHSZ01000034.1:26994-28354 GCA_001824745.1 Candidatus Terrybacteria bacterium RIFCSPLOWO2_01_FULL_58_14
CGGCGATCGGAACCGCATCGAAATCGAAAATTGCCGAGCCGGCCGCGAGCCGTATCGCACCCGCTTGCGCAAGTAGTCGTGCCACGCCGACCCGTACTCCCCCATCTACCTCAATCGGAAGTACTGGGTAGCGCTTGTGAAGCGCACGGACTTTCTCGATCACTTCTTCGTGAAACTGCTGGCCACCGAATCCAGGAGGTACTCCCAAGCATAACACGGCATCGAGCTTCTGAGCGAATGACTCGAGCGCGTCGATTGGCGTTTTGGGATTCAAGGACATTCCGGCCTCAATGCCGGCGCTCTTGATTCGCGCAATGAGCCGATGGCCCTGCGCTTGCGATTCAAGCGCTTCCTGATGGAAATAGATGCGCCCTACTCGCGGCGCTGCCAAAAGCCAACGTTCCACGGCTTGTTCTGGCTCCGCCACCATCAAATCAATCTCGAAGCGCAGCGCGGTATCGAGCGAGGCGAGTTGGGTAGGATCATCCCACGTGGTATTGGGCGCGAACTTGCCGTCCACCACGTCGATTTGCGCCCACGCAGCAAGGTCTTTGAGCGCCGTGACGCGCGCCAAGACCTCTGCAAAGTCCTTGGCGAGAATGACCGGGATGATTTCCACCTTCATAAGAGCGCGTAGACGCTTTCAATGTCATCGGCCTGGCCGATGTAGAGCTTCGCGATTTCATTGCGAAGCCGCAATAACGGCAATGGATTCTCCTGCCACTTTGCGTCTCCGATTGTCAGGTCCACCAATTCCAACGCGCGCTCGAGCATTTGTCTTGCAAGCGCTACGTCGTGCTGCGGTACTCGCGCCGCGCGGAACAACTCGGCGCCAATATTGCCGATCTGGTCGCGCATAGAAAGTTTCTGCCAGCGAAAAGCGTCAGGCATGCGCTTGCGGGAGGAATCGACGAACGATTTCCGTAATCTGCTCGCGAAGCTTCGCGTCTTGAATTTCCATCGAACGATTGCCGGCTTTCGGACGGATGTTGATGAGCGAAACGAACTCCAGACGGCCGTCTGGATAAATATTGAACCCCCAGAGGCCGCCGCCGCGCGACCCGCTTTGCGCGAGTTCTTCAGCGCAATCTACATGGAGTTCGCACCCGACAGCGAGAATGCCGCGTTCAATATCCACCACCGCTTTCGTGAACGGCGAGACGAGATCGTTATTTTCTATTCTTTCCTCAACGATCATAGGGCATCGGTCTTCTTGATACGACGAACATGCCGTTCGTCTCCCGAAAACGGCGTCGCAAGCCAACGCTCCACCGCGACAATGGCTTCTTCTTCGCTCACGAAACGCGCCCCGAGTGCCAAAATATTCGCGTCGTTGTGTTCACGAGAGAGTGAGACGATT